>JALQWE010000601.1 GCA_023258825.1 Planctomycetaceae bacterium
AAGTGATCACGCTGGAAGTGGAATCTCGTCGTCCGAACGTTGCGGCACTGCGGCTGGAGGCGTTGACGCATGCCAGTCTGCCACAGAATGGGCCGGGCAGGGCACCAAACGGCAATTTTGCTCTGGGGGATCTTCGTCTGCAGCGAGTGACGGGGCCTGAGGGTGCTGCGGAGCCGCTGGCATGGAAACAGGCGCGAGCCACGCATCAGCAGAACGCGGACACTCTCTCCGTCGCAGCGTCGATCGACACGGATCCGATTTCCGGCTGGGCCGTGGATGCTGGCGGAATCGGGAAGGATCAGGCCGCCGTATTTGATCTCCAGACACCGCAGGCCCTGGAGGGTGCCTCCCGCTGGATCATCACGCTGACGCTGAACCATCCGAATCCTCAACACACTCTGGGGCGATTTCGCCTGTCATTTACAGACCGCCCGGATGCTGTGGCGGAAGTGGGCGTGACCGGGCCGGACAGCCGCATCGTCAAGGCCCTGCAGTCCGTTCGACAATCAGCGGATAGAACCAGCGATGACTGGAAGATCGCACTGGAATGGTTTGCCGGCCAGGATCCTCGTATGCAGGAACTGCAGAAGGCGTTGACTGCCCATGAACAGCAGGGAGCCGGCCTGGAACTGGCCACCGTCATGGTCACCAGTGAAGGGTTGCCGCATCTGAGTCATCATGCGGACGATCGCGGATTTCCGCACTTTTATCCGGACACATACCTGTTGAAGCGTGGGGACGTGCATCAGAAGCAGGAACTGGTGCAGGCTGGTTTTCTGCAGGTGCTGAATCCCACCGGGGCTGATGCCGCGCAATGGCGTCCACCGATCCCAACCGGCTGGACTCGCACCAGTTTTCGCCGGGCGAGCATGGCGCACTGGATCACCGATACCGACCGCGGGGCCGGCAGCCTGGCAGCCCGCGTCATGGCGAACCGACTCTGGCAGCATCACTTTGGACGCGGCATCGTCGCGACCCCCAACGACTTTGGAGTTTCCGGTGAACGGCCGAGCCATCCGGAACTGCTGGAGTGGCTGGCGTCCGAACTTGTGTCGGGCGGCTGGAAGCTGAAACGCATGCACAAACTAATCATGAGCAGTCAGGTGTGGATGCAGGATGGGGCGTTCGATGAGGCGCGAGCGGCCATTGATCGAGAGAACATGCTGCTCTGGCGTCGAGCCCCGAAGCGACTGGAAGCGGAAGCCATCCGGGATTCGATGCTGTCGGTTTCCGGACAACTGGACCTGACCCCGTTTGGCCCGGGCACGCTGGACCAGAACATGAAACGTCGCAGCGTTTATTTCTTCATCAAACGCAGTCAGCTGATTCCGGTGATGATGCTGTTTGACTGGCCTGAGCATCTGGTCAGCATCGGACAGCGGCCGGTCACCACGATCGCACCGCAGGCGTTGATGTTTATGAACAGCCCGCAGGGACGCAGTTACGCGGAAGCCTTTGCCGCACGGCTGCCGGGTGAAGACCGCGAACGGGCGATTCACGAAGCGTGGCTGCAGGCGTTTGGACGCCCCCCTGCAGAAAATGAAACTTCGATGGCGCTGAAATTTCTGGAGGAGCAGGCGGCCGATCCCAATCGCCAGGGCCCTGCGGCGACTCAGCAGGCTCTGAGTGATCTGTGTCAGACACTGCTGAGTATGAATGAGTTTGTGTATGTGGAATAGAGACCTGGCTGAGCTGTCGTGCTCGGCCCGTGCCTCGTGCAGAAAACCGCGGTTGATCCCGGGCAGAGAGTGAATTTTCCTCACTTTGGTCACAGCTTGACCAGCTTTCGCCCGGCTTTCTATACTGCCCGTTTCCGTAGTCACCATATTTTCGTCAGTTTCTCTGGAAAGTACCGACAATGTCGGAGCCTCAATACGTTCACCAGGAAGATGAAGTGCTTCTCGCCAAAGTCCTGCGAGACTCGCGTCCGCTCCTGCAGAGGTACGGGACCTCACTGATTTACGCACTGGCGGCTGTGGTGGCGGCGGCAGCGATCTATGTGTACATCTCTCGTCAGCCTCCGGCCACGGCCAAAGAGTCGCAGGCATTGCTGGCGGCCAGCACTCCTGAAGAATTTGCAGAGCTCGCTGACAACGCCGCCGGAACTCCGATTGGAGATTTCGCCCGTCTGCGCGAAGGGGAACTGATCCTGCGTGAGGCACTCAGCAATCTGTTCACCAACCGCAAACTGGGGCTGGAAGAACTGGACAAGGCTGAAAAGGCTTTCAAAAAGCTGGACGACAGCCGTGATGTCAGCGATGACGTGCGTCTGAAAGTCCTGGTTGGGTTGGCTCGGATCACCGAAGCCCGCTGTGATGGGAAAGACGAAACGGTCAAGGCGGCGGTTGAAGCATGGGACCGCGTGCTGACGTCCTTCCCCGCGTCGAAGATGTTTTCTGAACTGGCCGAATCCCGCAAGAAGAAACTGGAAACACAGGAAATTCGGGACTTCTACGCCTGGTTCCAGCAACAGGACCCCAAACCGGGTGAAGAGACCGGACTGCCGCAGGACGGCCCCGGCGCCGTTCCCGGAATTCCAAACATCGAAGACCTGCTGAAACCAGCAGAAGCACCGGCCTCCACGACGACGCCTGCCCCGGGAGCGGAAGCGAGCACGACCACTCCGGAAGCGGCTCCCGCAGCTCCACAGCCTGAGCAGCCGGCAACCCCGGAGAAGTCGGGCGAATGATCCCCGATGAACCGGAATGCGACGACTTGCCTGACGAAGATTCCGGTGAGATGGCAATGGACACGGGTTTGGTATCGACCGAGCCCGTAGACATCACTGTCGAATCACGTGCGCACGGCTGGAGACTGGATCATTACCTCAGTCGATTGTTCCCGAACCATAGTCGTTCGCAGTTGCAGCG
>JALQWE010000602.1 GCA_023258825.1 Planctomycetaceae bacterium
GAGAATTGGCGAGCGTTTTTGCGCGGGCTGCGTAGGCTTCCGCAGCCAATCCATTATGAACTTTTTCGGTCGCACGGGTTTCTTCGCGGAGGTCCATTTCTCCTTCGAGGATGCGGAGCACTTCCAGCACCACAGCCGGAGGCAGACTGTCACTGTTACCGCCTTTGCATTGGCCGCATTTGGAGGCGGAGACCAGTTCTTCGGCCCAGCGGTCCAGGGTGTCAGCCCAGTATTCTGCGGCAGAGATGGAGGTCCCGGATTTGTTGGTGCGGACGGCTTCCCCGAGCTCACTGATTTTGGAAACGACTTCGGATTCGTCCATTTCACGGAGAATGCGTTCGAATTTCTGTTCGGAACGACGATCAAAATATGCCTGCAGATCGTCCTGAATGATGCGGAGTCGGTCGCTTTGAGCGACTTCGCGGGCGGCCAGTTGTTCGGTCAGTCGTGTGACGGATTCGGCGGTGGTTCCGGAACTGACGCCGAAACCATCGAACAGGGTCCGATTCAGACTTTCGGCGACCTGCATTTGTTCGCGCGAGGCGGACTTGAGGCGTTTGACGAAGGTACTGTCTTCGAGGTCATCCATGATCTTCTGCAGATCATCGCGGACTTTCTGGAAGTCAGCCAGCAGGCTGGACTGTTCTTCAAACGCCTGGTTGAGTTTTTCTTCAGCGGGGCTTTGATTGCCGGGGGCAGGAGGATTGTTCGGGCCGCCCTGCAGCACAGTGGAGGGCAGTCCGAATTTCGGAGCGCTGGGTTTGCTGGCGCTGTTGGCCTGGGCCCCAGGATCCTGTTTGGCGGCTTCGTTGAACCCGGATTCGACATCGGACAAGGAGGGCACGGCGGCTGGTTGTTTGACTGGATCTTTGGGTTGAGCCGAATTGCCAGGGCCTGCGGTTTGTGATCCGCGATTATTGCCGGCTTGTGGCCCGGATTTCTGTGCATTGGGAGTTCCCGGGCGGCCTGACGAACGGGCGCTTTGGGTCAGCAAATCGGACACTGAGGGCATGCGATTTTTAGAGATTTCTCGCAGCTGCTGCAGCCCCCGGGCCCATGTTTCCAGATGGCCGACGAGCATTTCGCGGTTCCGCAATGCCTGTCGTACCAGTTCGTCGCCTTGTGCCACCACGCTGTCCAGTCGCTGAGCGTTGGTTTTTTCGGCGGTGGCCTGCTGTTCGATGCGACGTCGGGTTTCGGGGGTGTTGAGCTGTTCGGCGGTCAATTGACGCAATTCGCGATTGACGTCGTGCAGACGCATTTCTTCTTCGTAGACATCATCCGCCATACCGGCCCAGCGTCGCAGTTGTTCCATGACCCAGACGGAGTGCTGTTCCGGGGTCATGACGTGGATGACGGTTGGCGTGGAGTAGGTGCGGCCGCGATCCGGGAGATAGTCTTCGACCCACGCGCGAAGTTCCAGTGTCTGGGCTTCGACACCGGCGGTGGCGGCACAGAAGGCCGCCCGCCCGGTGAGGCGTGTTTTTTCGGGCGCGCCGGTCTCGACCAGAGCGTCGCCTTGTTGCGGAACCGGGTTTGCCACAGGATCACCGACTCCGGACCATTCGATGCCGACCTGTCGAATTCCGAAATCGTCGCGGGATTGCAGATCAAATGTGACGGTGTCGGTGGTGAGTACAATCTGCAGCGGTTCGGTGGCCTGCATGGTGACTTCGGGTTTTTTGTCATCCACGGCCTGCAACTTCAGCTGAAAGGCCTGCTTTGAGGACAGGCCCAATTCGTCCTGCCAGGCAAATTCCAATGTTCTCGTGTCAGCGACGGTGACCGCCGGCGCTGCGATGGTGGCTCCCGAGACCTGAGCGGGCTGACCGTCGATGGTTGCTGTCTTCAGTTGCCGACTGATTTCAGCGGAGAAGGCGGCTGAGGCACCTTTCAGGACGGACACGGTCCCGCCTCGGACGTCGGTGGCAACCGGCTGACTGTACTGCAGGTAGTCGGGTAGCTTGACGCTGGCAAGCAGCTTTGACAGTTCCGGGCGGTCAGCCACTTCCAGCTGAATGGTCCGCGTCCAGTCGCCAGCTCGCAGATGCAGCTTTGTGGATCGAGTTTGTGCCGGCAGAACGAACTGATAGTGGCCGGCGGTCTGTGGCGAACGCAGGGGGCTGAGTCCCGGCAGGTCGGCGGTGGCTGCGGTCGGCGTCCAGACCGTGGCCGAGTCAAGCGTCAGTGTCAGCGGAAACTCTTCGCCGTGCGGCACAACGATGCGTTCCGGGATCGGGGTGATGCGGGCGAAGGTGAAACGTTCGATGGAGCTCCATGGAAACAGCCAGCGAACTGTGGCATTCCAGCCCGCGGCGGGAATCACGGCGCAGGTCAGCAGGACAACAATGGCGGGAACCACAGTCAGCAAGGCCCAACGCCGATGACGCGGATTGGGAACCGCCTCAGAAAAATCCCTCTGGCGCACGATGGCGTCGACCTGATCGATGGCCGCCTGGGCCAGGCGCAGGCTTCCCGAGGGTTCTCGTTTGCTGTGCACCAGTTCGACAGCCCCCAGCACCTGATCACCGAGTGCCGGGTGTTTCTGACGCAGCAGCATCGCCACCTGCTCCAGTTGCCGAGTTCCCCAGATCCAGCGGTACAGCTTTGTGGGGATCAGGACCACGGGACCAATTGCTCCGGCGAGGAGACACAACAGACGCACAGCCCATGGCGTATCAATGACGCGATCCACGAGGAACAGTGTGATCCACGACAGCAGGATTCCGAACGTGGCCGCCAGAACAGCTTCAGTGACCTTAATGCGACGGACCAGAGTACGAAACTGAACAAGCCGATCCAGAGTCGTCTGGGGGAGTTGAAGTGATCCCTGGGACATAACGGGGGCTCCTGTCGCAGTCTGGAAC
>JALQWE010000603.1 GCA_023258825.1 Planctomycetaceae bacterium
AATGCTGAAAAACCACGAGTTTTCGCGTTCGGTTTACGGCGTCAGGCAGCGAGCACTGGGGGGGCTCTCGGGCGGTCCGAGGATTATTCCGGACTGGTTGGCTGAGAGGTCTCACGATTCTGCGAATCAGGGAACAGGCCGCACTTGATCAGCAGTCGCCTGTGCGACACGCGACGGTCTGAATTGATCCGCAGCAACGTGATTGTCGCGGCCGCGATGACCGTGCTGGAAAGAAGCACGCCGTTCTTCCAGGCAAAGTGTGAATGCCACTGGTCAAGACGTGGATTGAACAGGCGAGTCAGTTCCGTTGTTTCAGGAACATATGTTGCGATGTCACTACCTTTGAAGCCGTTGCACAGAGCACAGGCCCAGCAGAGGTTTTCCAGAGAAGTTGCACCCTCGTGTTTCAGCGATCGGATATGATCGACCTCATGAGGCAACTGAGTTTGTGCCTGGGGCATCTGGCAATACTCACAGCGATCTGCAGCCCGCAGTCGAACCTGCTCCCGCAATGTCGCTGAGATCACAGCGAGGATCCACCTTGCATCAGGGATAATCTGGCTTTCGCCTGAAGCAGATCCAGAAACTGGCCAATGCGTGTGTAATTCTGGAGAGTCTCTTTTTCAGCGTCCGTGATGGTCCCGGAATTATTCTTCTGCAGGAGTTCTCGGATGGTTTCTTTGGCCGTGCTGCTGAATCCAATTGCCAGCAACTCTTCTGCCACGTGAAGACTGAGCGAACTGTCATCAGGCCGGATAAGTTCATCCAGGATATCTGCTTCCGAAAGCGAAACAGCGCTGATCATTGTTAGTGCCCTGACTGAGTGAACACGACGCATGGAGGGCGTCACAAACCTGCCTGCTGTCTGCACGGAATTGTCGTTCGTTTCGCTGAACTTGCAAGAGCGATTTTTCTCAGTCAACCGGAACTTGAGCGTTTATTCGCTGGTATCTGCCTCACGAAGAGTCGTACTCATCTGTTCCCTCGGGCAGGCTCCGCCCCAATGCCTGGTGACTCTGACTGAAGCCCCAACCGCCACCCCCGCGACCTCGCGGGGATCGGCTGGATTCCGCAGGACGAAGAGCCCAGATTCCTGATAGCCCACGAATCGCCGGGCTAATCCTTGAGCCAGTTGAGGGGCTGCGTCGCAGCTGTTTCGCCGAGTGGTTCCGGATGGCGATGACCTGCGGGCAAGGTTCGGTTTGCGGCTCAGATGGCGAAAACCCCGGATTTTCCGGGGTTTTTGCGTTTACAACCCTTCGACTTTGCGTTCCCAAAGCGGAGAAAACGCGAATTAGTGGGGGGATTAGTGGGGGGACTTTGAAGGCCAGTTTTCACCCCGAACAACCGCGACACGCGCGACGCGGACACCTGCCGATCGAGCCCTCCACAGCCAACGAAAAAAGTCCGACGTCCGTTCCCAGCGTCCCTTGTCCCGCGTTCCTCACTCCCTCGTTCCTCGTTCCTCGCCCCCCCTCCAGCGGACGGATTTTTCAAGGCATGGCTCACATCGATGCTGCGGGAAGAGTGGCGGCGGATGTTGGTGCCACGTAAAACACCATGACATGACGAGACTGCCACGGTACAATTTCTGAATAATACCGAGTCAGGATGTGGTGGGTGGGCATGGTGACGTTGTTTCAGAAAATTCGGCACAGTGTGATACGTAACGAATATCTGATAGGCCTCCACGCTGCCGAAAGACTTGAACAGAGAGGCATCATGGAGTGGCAGGCTGTCGAGGGGCTTATTGGCGGCAGTTTGCTTGAGGAACGTCCGGATGCTCGCCCCAATGCTCTGGTTGAGGTTCTGCAGGTATTGCCTGACGGTACTGAGTTCAAGGCTGTTTGGGCATACCTGAAAAAGTCGGAAACTGCGAAGTTGGTTACAGTGCACTTTCTTGACGGATGCTCCCCATGGCACTAACTGGTGAACGCCTGAAGCACACTCGACTCATTCAAACTCCGATGTACGTCGTCGCCGTTGAAATTGAGATGATTCTTCCGGAAGAGGATCCCAGCGAGCCCTGCTACGAGCCCGCGACCGTCCAGTTTCTGAAAGAGGTCAAAGAACGTGCCGACGCTGACGATATCGAGTGGCTCAAACGGCATGGTCGCGTCTATCGTGCGCTCGAACCAGCGTAAGCCGTCCGCCGTCGCAGCTGGAATTTGCGACCGGCACGATACCTGTTGACACTGAACTGCAGGCACATTGCAAACGCGCACGAGCTTCCGCGAATTTATCAGATTCTTCTTCGGGAAGGGTTTGGCAGGCTGCTCATTTGCACTCCTGCTGAATTTCCGGGCGGTGAATTCAATGATGAACAAGCAGCCGATACTTGATGAATTGCATGCTGTCCGTGAATAACTCCTGGCTGAGTCCGGAGGGACGCTCTCAGGGCTCTACGCCAGCCTTCTGGAAGAATAGTCCAGATCCACCAGAACGATCCTGAAAACTCTGCACAGACCCCGCAGTGAACCCCACGAGGGTGATTCAGTCCGAACACCTGTTGCCGGCGTCGAAATGAAAAACGGTGGTTGACGGTGATTTTTCGAGTCGCGACATGTCTCTCTCCGAGCCAGCAAGCTTCGAAGACATCCTGGCGGCACTGGCGAGGCTCGAAGGGAGAATCAACGGTATCGGCCCCACGGACGGCTAAACGCTGGATCGGAACAAGACACATGTGACGCGGCATCGGCAGGTTCCTGAACTGGGTGTCTCACATCACAACGCCCTGGGAATTACGCTGCGGCCACCCGATGCCGCCGCTGATGACCCACGCGGGGCTGATGCGCGAAGGGCGCGGGGAGCTGTGTCCTGGTCATTACGCTGACCGTTTCTGCGCAGCGTCCGCCCGTAGGCGGAG
>JALQWE010000604.1 GCA_023258825.1 Planctomycetaceae bacterium
GATGCCATGGTTGCGGATCGAGATGAAGCAGGGGCCGCTGGATCGGTCGTGACCGAGTCACCAGGAGGTCCGCTGGGGCCGTCGTTCACCCTGATGCAGAACGGGAAAAGCTATCTGGAGATTCAGGGGCAGCTGGATGAGAAGCGGCTGCCACTGTCGAAAATTCCGCAACTGGCGTCACTGCGGGATCGGCAGGGCTTGCGATGTGTGATTGAACTGACTGCCCGGGAGATTGCCGAGGACTGGGTGCTGCTGACGCTGCTGCCAGTGATCTATTCAGGGACTTCGACGCTGCGACTAACCATTCAGGACAATACAGAAAAACTGCCGATGCGGCAGAACACGCTGCCTTTGTATGAGCATCAGGTGACCGTGCGTTTGCTGGCAGGTGAAGTGGCTGTGGTCGGCCGTTCTGCAACCGGAGATTCGGACAACTGGAACCTGGGAAATCTGTTTTTCGCTCCGGAAGAAGGTGGAGCGGCAACGGAGCGGATTCTGATGATTCGCATGGCGGGTGTGGAAAAGCTGCGAGGTCAGAGTGATCCATCCTTCCGACTGGGAGTGCGTTGAGCGGATCTACTGCCGCTGTGGTAGTGCACCCGTCTCCGCGAATTCGGTGGGTGGTCGACCAGGCGGGTGGTGGATGGCCGCACTTAGTTTCAGAGACGGAATATTAACTGCTTTCGGCGAGAGAGATCATGGAAAGCTCCGCGGATGCTCCGCTGCTCCACGTTGTGCTGCATCAGCCCGAGATTCCTCAGAATACCGGGAATATTGGGCGGACATGTGTCGCGATTGGTGCGAGGCTCTGGTTGATTCGTCCGCTGGGATTTCTTGTGGACGACACGTCACTGAAACGGGCTGGTCTGGACTACTGGCAGCATCTGGACTGGGAAGTTGTGGATAGTCTGAGCGAAGTGACGCGCAAGCTTCCCGATTCGCGGATCTGGTGTCTGACAAAAACGGCGACGCGGACGGTCTGGGAGGTCGAGTTCCGGCGCGGCGATATCCTGCTGTTTGGAAGTGAATCCCGGGGGTTGCCGGCTTCGATCCTTCAGAACCAACCCACTCACAATCTGCGATTGCCCATGCGGAGTTTGGTGCGCAGTCTGAACCTGGCAAGTACTGTCAATACGGTGGCCTATGAAGCCGTCCGACAATTTGGGGGCTTGCCTCCCGAGTAATCGTCGGTGGAAACTATGGAATTGTCCTCATGCGGGAAACCGATTGGCGGATGGATTGGCGGTTGACCGCTGACAACGTGATGCTGATCTCCTGAATTTCGTGGAGCACGATCACTTTCCTTTTTGTAGTCGGCAGGTGTTTGCGGGAATTCACCCGTGTTGGTTTGGCACTGGAACAGAGGAGAAGCAGCAGGTTCCTGGCCCGGGGTGTGGTGACTGAAAGAACCCGTTGTTGACAGAATACGGGACTACCCGTAATGTTTTTCGCGGAACGAATGTTCCTGACGGGCTCAGATCACACGGGCGCCTCCCGAGAAATTCTCAGTTTTTATCAGGAAAAGCACGACGTTGGCGTTCTGACGATGTGCCTGCCAGAATTCGGCGGAGTGGGTGACAGCCCGCGGATTTCAGTGCGTTGCGACCCCGGAACGGGACGATTTCGGTGTCGGGGCGTGAGCATATGTCAATCCGGGTGATTTTTTGCGGTATCAGTATTCGATCGGGCGTGGAAAATGTCAGGCAATCAGAAACACTGGGTACTCGCGGTTTTCCTGCTGTTTTTCCGGACAACCAGTGCTCAGGCGCAGCAAAACTGGGCCGAATCGATGGTTACGCCGCGGACTCTGGACTTCGGAGTGATTGCGACGGGGGCAGAGGCCGTGAAGACGGTCACTGTCACCAATTCCTCTCAGGCTCAGGTCCATATTTCTCAGGTCACCACCGCCTGTCAGTGTGCCCGTGCCGGAAATCCCTCGAAGACTCTGTTGCAACCGGGAGAAAAAGCCACCATTGAAGTGAGTATGGATACGCGTTCCTTCAAACAGAAACGTGATACAACGCTTACGATTTTGCTGGATGCACCACAGTTTGCTGAAGTCCGGATTCCCATCTCCGCCTACATTCGCCAGGACGTAGTGATCGATCCCGGCAAGGTGGATTTCGGATCGGTCGCCATGAACGCTCCTGCCAGTAAAACGCTGAAGATTTCGTACGCTGGACGTGCCGACTGGAATATTCGGGACGTGCGAATCAATCATGAGTCGCTGAAGGCTCGGCTGAAGGAACTGGCACGAAATGCCCAGCCCGTGAACGGGATCAATGTGGAGTATGAGTTGGAAGTGACACTGTCCGGGACCGCGAAGGTGGGAAGGTTAGTGGACTACCTGACGCTGGTGACGGATGATTCCCGGAACCCCAATGTGCCGCTGATGGTCGAAGGCGTTATTGTTTCGGACATGACGATTTCCAATCCAAGTCTGGCCGTTCGTGCGTTGAAGCCGGGGCAGTCGGCAAAAGTCTCGCTGGTGGTCAAGGGAATTCGCCCGTTCCTGGTGGAAGGCGTGGATTGCGGAGCCCTGAAAGATCAGATTGTGGTCACCAAAGGGGATAAGGAAGAAAAGGTTCAGGTGATCCAGCTGGAATTCACGGCGCCTGAGCGACCGGGCCGATTCACTGAGAAGATGCGGGTTCGAGTGCAGGGGCGCGAGGAGCCGCTGGAGTTTTCATTCTCCGGAACGATTCTCTGACGGATGTGCCGCAAACACGGAACACTGTGTGCTTGTCGAGATCATCAGTGGCCATCGCATGGACGCGAGTGGATGATGATGCGTTGTGACGTGGGCTGATGTGTTCGGCCCGCCGGAATTGGTGATGTCAGCAGCCCCGGGTGCGGTTGGT
>JALQWE010000605.1 GCA_023258825.1 Planctomycetaceae bacterium
GTCAGAGGCCTTTCTCTGGACATCATCTGGACGGAAACACTGCTGATCGCGCTTGCCTATTATTTCACGTCTCGTCGATTTGTTTCGCTGCCGGCGACTGTGATTGAGCGACTGCAGGATGAGGGTCTGATCGAACGTGAACTGCACCCGCTGTTTCTGCCCAGACACAGTATTCGGATCCTGTTGTTCGCCGCATTCACCGGACTGGGCGTCTGGCTCTACCAGCAAAATCGATTGCTCGAACCCCGGGTCCTCTCACTGCTGCTGATGGTGTACTCCTTCATGGTCGGAGCTTTATTCCGCAGCATTCGCCGCTGGCTTGCCGGGCGGATCAGCAATGGAAATCAGTGGACATCGCGCTGGGGCGACCTCAAGGCCCTCGGGATACTGATCGTGGTCAGCATCGCCGCGGCAGCTGAAGTGCTTCCGGATCGTGGCCCACTGCCGGAGGGTTTCGACCGAATTGCTCTCGCGATGATGCTGTTCTACTTCGGCTCAAGGTAATTGCCCTGCCAGCTCAGCGGACACCGTCACAACCATCGAATTGTCGGGGGCTGGATCAGCCACCAGCATCCACGGACAGTATCAGCACCGCATCGCCATCGCTCAGTGAGGCTGTCGCATCGCGAGTAAAGCGGTCTCCATTGATGTTCGCCGTGTAACCCGCTGCAAGTTCATGCCCCCGCAGGCATGAGTCGGCAAGCCCGGGAAAGCGATCCGCAAGCTGGTTCAGCAGATCGCCCAGGCAGTCCGCATTCATCACGACACTGCAGACCCCCGCTCGCACTCGGGGAATGCCGTAGAACTCAACTGTCACCTGACTCATGAATCCTGAATTCCTGCTGCCGCTGTCAGAGCCCAGTCTCAGCGGTTCAACTGGTCCTGTGCCAGGGCAGCTCGATAGTCCGCCACAGACTCAAAATACAGCTTCAACGCATCAATATTTTTCTCTGCAGATTCCACCGCATACTGCTCACGCAGAGTGACTTTCAGCAGGTCTGAGGCTCCCGCCTCCTGATTCTGACGTTCACGTTCCGCCAGCTCCTCAGCCAGCTTCAAGGCCTCGGCTGTTTCCGTAACCTGCTCACGTGCTGAGTTCAGGGCTGCCGAGGCGACTCGAACATCCACAGCGATCTTGTCCGCCGTCAGACGTCGTTTCGCCGCCAGTTGTGCCAGCTTGGCCTGAGTCTCCGTCATCTTGCCTCGAGCCTTGCGACGCTCAACCGGCACATCCAGATAAAGAGATGCTTCCGCCTCCAGCTCTGATTTATCCCGCTTCGAACTGGTTGCACCACCAACATCCTGGGAACCAAGCAGCACCGCATTGAGCTCAGGCTGCATCAGGTTCTTTGCATTTGAATAATCCACCTGCACCTGTCGACGCAGCAAGTCCAGCATCTTCAGCTCCGGACGCTGGAGCAGAGCCTGCTCGATGTCGGCATCCAGCTGAAACTCGTCAGCCCCCGGAAGCTCCGGAAAGCCCGGGAGACCGGATTCGTCCGGAATGACTGGCTGCCCCTCTGAGTCACGCAGGTACACGGAGAGTTTTGCTGCCGTCTGCTGCAGCTTTCGTCGAGTATCCGCAACCTTCGCCTGGCGGATGGACACCAGTCGCAGGTTATCCGTCAACTCCGGAGGGTCAGCAAAGCCTTCTCGAACCTGACTCTCGATCCGCGCCGTCCGCTCCTCAGCCAGTTTCAGAATCCGATTCGCAATCCGGTGATATTCTCCGGCTGCAACCCAGTCCCAGTAGGCGTAGGACCCCGCCTGGACATAGCCGATCAGCTGGGCCTGAATGTCCGGCTCCGCCAGCTGACGCTCCAGACCCGCTTTCCAGAGTTCGGCACGACGATCATCGATTTCACGATTTCGCGCCAGAGGCACCTGAATACCAGCCTTGAACTCGCCACCATCGTTCGTCTGTCGCTCCTGATACCACGGCTGATAATCACCGCGACCAACACGATAGCCGCCAAACACCTCTCCGCCCCAGTAAGTTGGCTTCACCAGGCCCAGACTCTGACGATAAGTTTCATAGTATCCCAAAGGTCCGTTTTCGGATGACCCCTTCAGTTTGGTATCAAAAGCCCCCGACGCCCCGGTCTGCTGACCGATCGCGATCTGCCGAGTCATCAAAGCTGACTGAAGCAATGGGTAGGACCGGTAGACGGAATTCACCACCGATTCAAAGGTGACCGGTTCCTGAACCTTTACCGGCTGAATACCGGTATTCTCGACGCTGGACACGGGTAATGCCGCGACTTCAACAGCCGGCGCAACAGACTCTATACCGGGCTGTACAACAGCTCCAACGGCTCCATCTGCGGCAACTTCTGATGACGGCGGCGTTTTCGCCGTACCGTCGAAACCCGTCAGTCGTACGTTA
Source organism: Planctomycetaceae bacterium (assembly GCA_023258825.1). Classification (GTDB taxonomy): domain Bacteria; phylum Planctomycetota; class Planctomycetia; order Planctomycetales; family Planctomycetaceae; genus SXXK01. The sequence continues at coordinate 2,387 of JALQWE010000605.1, forward strand.
CCGGCCGCTGACTTTGTTTCTGCGGAAACCTCACGCGTTAGCGAAGCCCCAACTGACACAACCTGTGTCCCGGATTGACCACTGGCAGCCCCATCATTGGACGTGCCCGGCAACGGATCAGACTGCGTGTTCACATCAGCAGAGACCAGAGAATCCTCGACAACTGCTTTGCCGGAATCGCCAGCGTGCCCCGTAGTTTCGGAACTCTGCGAAACCGTCGACGACTCTGCAGCGTCGGGAGTGTCGGCAATCGGCATCTGGGGTGAATCCGGAAGATGACCGGGCAGCAGTGAGGCCGCCGGAATTTCCGGAGCATACACCTTCCTGTCCGCCGACTGCCTCGCCACCATTCGTGTTCGATGGCAGCCAGTAACAATCACGGTGCAGATCAACAGCAATCCGAATGCAGGATTTCGATTGCAAATCATCTACGGACCTCGAACCACAGGGAAAAAGACACACCTGATCCCTT
>JALQWE010000606.1 GCA_023258825.1 Planctomycetaceae bacterium
GTCATCAGGGAGCAGAGTGGCGTTATGTGCTGCGCGGGCTGCGGGTGCGGTGTGTGTGAGTTGGCGTTTGGCGGACGTGGAAATTGGGACGTCATTAAGTTTAGTTTTGGTTCAGGAGCGGGTTATGTTGGTTCTTAAACGTCGCAAGGGTCAGGAAATTGTCATTAACGGTCAGATTCGGATTGTGGTGGTTCAGACGAACGATGGCAGTTGCAGTCTGGCATTTGAGGCGCCGGATTCGTACCGCATTCGTCGGGGCGAGTTGCCATCTTTTGACGACCCTGTGTTTCACGGCAGTCTGCCGACTCTGCAGGTGCAGTCATGACTCGGCATGTGGGCGATTTGATTCGTGAAGCCCGGCAGGCTCGGGGAATCTCCCTGAGAGCTCTGGCAACGCAAATAGGCATCCATTTCAGTCATTTGTCAAAAATTGAAAATGGTAAAGATCAGATTGGTCGAAAGGCGTTGGAGAGACTGGCAGAGATTCTGGAGATTGATCCGGGACTGATGCTGGGAGAAGCGGGGCATCAGGAGCGTCCGTTTCGTGTTCTGGGAAATGTGGCGGCTGGTGTTCCGATTGATGCCATTGAGAACGTGGAGACGTTTGATCTGACGCGTGTTTTTGATCCGCAGGATCATTTTCTGCTGCGAGTGCAGGGGCAGTCGATGATTCAGGACGGGATTAACGATCAGGATCTGGCGATTATTCGTCATGCCCGAACGGCCGAAAATGGTGACACGGTGGTTGCTGTCGTGGATGGCGCCGAAGCCACGCTGAAGCGTTATCGCCGTGTGGGCAGCACAGTGACTCTTATTCCGGCCAATGATCAGATGACGGAAATGGTCTATGCCGCGTCAAGGATTGAAATCTGCGGTATTCTTGTGGGACTTGTGCGTACAGAAATGCAGTGACCTGACATGACAGAGCAGCGACCTGACAAAAAGTCATCAGAGATTCCGGAAGTCGCCAGCCGAGCGACTCTGAAACAGCCTCGGATCGGAATCAATCAGATGGACATGGGAGGCTGGGTGCGTGTTTACCTTGGGCAGGGTGAACCCAATGGTGAGCTGGCCCCATTTTTATCGCACGCACTCAATGGCTGGTTTCGCGAACGGCCTCATCTGCGTCTGCGATTTGTGCTCCCGGTGACTCGCAATGGCAACACGGTGGAGTTGCATGGCTGGTACGAGCAGATCTGGTTTTCGGATCAGAGTCCGATGGCGAAAGCAGCTCCCAGAACCCCGGGGGCTCAGGTTTCGTGACAAGTTTCCGTGCACATGCCCGTGACAAGTTTCCGGAGCAAGCGGTCGGGGCAGCTTTGTCGTGGGGAAGTCAGACCATTCGGATGGCTTTCAGAATGCGTTGCGTGCCACATTCAGAAGACTCAGGTCGAACAAACAGGACGGTACGACCTGCGCGGCGATTGGGACGCAGATGCTTGCCGACATCGATCAGATCAGCGTCGGCAGGTCGCCCGGTGTGTTCATCAAGGATGTCGATGCCGCGCTGACGGATTCTTTCGGCGGGGACAATTCCGGACAGATCATCCGGCCATTCCCCATGAAGCACGACACGACCATTATCGCCTGTGGCAGCCAGACCGATCGCGGCCAGAGCCCCGATGACGCCGCCATTGGTGCCACCAAGGCCTTTCAGAAACAGACCATGTGTTGCGGCGATCGCAAAAGCCTCGGCCTGATCCACCAGCTGTGTGCAGCATTTCCGGCCGAATTCCATCACAGCCGCGGGAACGTGATCTGAGACACACAGTCCGGGATCACTACCGACCTGATACCATTCCTGCATCACAGATTGGCACTGTTGTACCAATGTGTCCCTGCAAGCCGTGCTTCTGGCAAGCAGAGAAATGGATGCTGAGCCATTTTTGGAAGTAAAGGGCACACGAGGGTCAACGAGCAGTTGGTGGCGAACGATACGGACGCAGATCCAGTGATCTGAGAGGGCGCGAACGATTGCTTTTGCGAGCTGATTTGTCCCGGGGGAATCGAGTGTGTCGGTGTCATCCAGACCGATGAGGATCATGCGTGTTGTTCCTGTGGTGGATCATCGTGTGTTCGTCGTCCGTAGAACAGTACGATGGCGCTGAGCAACCCGGCTGCAACGCCGCACAGGCAATAGGTGATGCTGGCCTGCCCCAGCCATTCCATCAGTGGGCGTCGTCCGGGAAGTTCGAAGCCAGTGGCTTTCAGGCCACCCCGAACGCCAAGTGCCAGGAGATTGCTGAGCAACCCGGCCAGAGTGAATCCGACGTACTGTTGCCAGCCGGTATGTGCCTTTCGCAGGGTCCAGTCGAGCAGTGGACCGGTGGCGACGAGGCTGGTCAGAGCGCCGATGCCGAGGCCTTCTGATTTGAGTCCACTGAGATTCAGCAGAGACGCGACGAGCAGGGCGGCGGTACCCATGATTGTTCCGGCCCCGCGACGAGGCACGACGGCCAGTCCGAGGGCGAGTGGAAAGACGACGCGCAGAATGGCGTGGCCGGGAACGCGCTGAATACCAAGGTCGATGCAGGCGGAGCTGAATGCCGCCAGGGCGCCGAAGACGAACAGCAACATCCAATCGGCGCCGGGAGCCGAAACGGAGTCTGCAACGAGAATCTGCAGTCGAGTGGTTGCTGCGAGTCCGGAATGCCGCCTGAGGATCACCAGTATCGCTCCTTTGTCTTAGCTGAAACAGGATCTGAACGAAGGTGTGCCAGGAAGTTGTTGAGCCGGTGTAGCGCGGCGACTGCTGGTTCCGTTCGAGTTCGCTGTCGTGCAGGGCTGGGGAGTTTACTGGAAAACGCTGATGGCTAAACAGTGAATTGTGAAAAAGGGTCAAACGGGAGGATT
>JALQWE010000607.1:0-2574 GCA_023258825.1 Planctomycetaceae bacterium
ATGATCGCGGCAGCGGCAATAGACCATCCGTCGCTGCCGCAGTGGATTCTGGGCTGGCGGATTCTGGGACTGGGACTGCTGGTGTTTCTGGTAATCTCGGTTTTTGTCACGATCGCCCGCGCCGATATTTCTTTGTTTCTGAACCCGCTGGCAGGTCGCCCTGACTGGCAGTGGCTGGGGGTCGCGTGTGGGATCGGGGGCGGGTTAGCGTTTCTGACGGTGATGGTCTTGTTGAGTGTGGTGCAGAGTCGCTTGCGGGGAGCGTTTGAAGAGTTGCTGCAGTGTGTTTCGAATGCTCGCGCGCTGTCTGAATTCTGGCAGGTGCGTAGTCGCGCGGAGTTGAAGAAGCTGGAGGCGGCAGCGGACCGGTGGAGTGCGGAAGTGCAGCAGCGTCGGGAGCAGCGCGCCGCCGGATTTGTGGAGTTGGCGGAGACGGAGATCCGGAAACTGGAACAGTCTACCGAAGATTCGCGAAAGCATGAGCAGGAGTGGCTGAGTCGGGAGCTGGCGACGCTTAATGCGGAGCATGAGCAGCGACTGACGCGTCTGGGAATCGAGGAAGCTGAGCAGCTGACGACCACTCGGCAGCGTCAGCATGACGACGATCAGCGGGCACTGCAAAGCAGTCTGGAGCAGCATCGCAGTCGTCGCCAGACACTGTCGGTGGAAATGACGACGGTCGTGGCTCAGTGGAAGAGTGGTCTTTCGGCAGCCCGGCAGCTGGCTTCGGTTTCACGCGATGAGGCGTCTGTCTTTCCGAGTTGGGAGCGGATGAAGCAACAGCGTTGGGGCGTTCCCGGAGAATTACCGGGCGTCATTCCTGTGGGCGTATTCTCTGCCGAGTTTCCGGAACATGTGGACAGGGGAGTGATGGCGTCTGAGGATCAACAGCGCAGCGTGCGATTTGAGGTTCCTGCGTTACTGCGATTTCCCGCGGATACCTCGATTGTGGTGCAGCACGATGTTGCTGGTCGTGAAGTGGCGCTGGATTTTGTGCGGGCGATCCTGTTGCGGCTGCTGACCAGTGTCATGCCGGGAAGGATTCAGTTTACGCTGATCGACCCGGCCGGGCTGGGGCAGAGTTTTTCGGCGATGATGCACCTGGCAGATTTTGATGAGCTGTTGATCAGCAATCGCATCTGGACGGATGCTGCGCAGATTCGGGATCGGCTGCAGAAGGTGACGGAGCACATGGAGAGTGTGTTTCAGACCTATCTGCGCAGCGAGTTTGAGACGATTGAGGACTACAACCGTGCCGCGGGTGAGGTTGCCGAGCCCTATCATTTTGTGGTGGTTGCAGGTTTTCCGGCTGGATTTACGGAGGAGGCTGCGAAGCATCTGACGGCAATTCTGACCAGTGGTCCGCGTTGTGGAGTGCACACGATCCTGGCGTGGTCACCGGATCAGCCGCTGCCCAGAAGTTTTCCTGCCGAGACGCTGCAGCAATGTGCTCGGCAGTTTGTCGTTCGGCGGGGGCAGGTTGTGCCGGCGGGAATGTCGGTGTTGGGGGCGGGAAGACCGGGAGACGCCGGTGTTGCGTCGATTGACGACCTGCGGCAGTCGGGCGACGTGGCCGGTCAACCGGGACAGGCCACGGCCGTGCGGTTTGAGCCGATGACGGCCCCTGACGCTGGTACCTACGTCAATCTGGTGCGATTGGTGGGTGAACAGTCGCGGGATGCTCGGCGGGTGGAAGTCTCCTTCTCCCGAATTGCTCCACGTCCGGACGCAGTGTGGGGTCTGAGTACAGCGGAGGGAGTTGATTTGCCGATTGGTCGAGCCGGTGCGGCGCGACTGCAGTACCTGAGGCTGGGACGAGGAACCAGTCAGCACGTACTGATCGCTGGAAAGACTGGGTCCGGCAAGTCGACTCTGATGCATATTCTGGTGACGAATCTGGCTTTGTACTACAGCCCGGCAGAAATTGAGTTCTATCTGATTGACTTCAAGAAGGGTGTGGAATTCCGGACCTATGCGGCCTGCGGCCTGCCTCATGCCCGGGTGGTGGCGATTGAAAGTGATCGGGAGTTCGGGCTGAGCGTCCTGGAGCGGCTGGAGGAAATCCTGCAGGAACGTGGTGACATGTTTCGTGCGCGCGGTGTGCAGGATGTGCCGGCGTTTCGTCGTCAGTTTCCCGGGGAGGTGCTGCCCCGTGTTCTGCTGATGATCGATGAGTTTCAGGAGTTCTTCACCTCAGAGGATCGGGTGTCTGCGCGTGCAGCGCTGGTTCTGGATCGTCTGATTCGTCAGGGGCGAGCATTCGGGATCCACGTCATTCTGGGCTCACAAACACTGGGTGGGGCGTATTCGCTGGCGCGCAGTACGCTTGGGCAGGTCGCCATACGAATTGCTCTGCAGTGCAGTGAGAGCGATGCGCATCTGATTCTGAGTGAGGACAATTCGGCTGCGCGACTGCTGACGCGTCCTGGTGAGGCCATTTACAACGACGCCAACGGCATGGTGGAGGGCAACAATCCCTTCCAGGTCGTGTTCCTCACCGACGAGCAGCGGGAGCAGTACCTGGGCGCGCTCCGCAAGCTCGCCGACCGCCGCACCGACATCCCGCACCTCGAG
>JALQWE010000607.1:2584-2852 GCA_023258825.1 Planctomycetaceae bacterium
GGCCCTGTTGAGTCCGCTGCAGACGCGGCCGGATTTTTCGGCAGAGGGACGTGCGGCCATGGTGGTGTTTGAAGGCAATATCGCGCCTCGGATTGAACAGTGTGCAGAGCTGCAGCATTGGATGAGTGACTCAGATCCTGAAGGGGTGGGAGCTGAGGCAGAATTGCCGGTTTGGGTCGGGGCCCCTGTGGCGATTGCGGATTCCGTGTGTGTGCGGTTCCAGCGAACCGGGGGGCAAAATCTGCTGATTGTCGGTCAGGAAAGCGAC
>JALQWE010000608.1 GCA_023258825.1 Planctomycetaceae bacterium
GCTATTGATATTCACCATAATTTGGGCGAACAGGCTACCCGATTAACCCATAAAACAGGGTCGATGTATTGTCGTCAATTGCTAAAAAACTTACAGCAAGCGCTTAATTTGACAGGCGAGTTAATGGAGACGACCGCTCTGTTTGACGGAAAAACACTGAACGGGTGGGACGGAGACCGGGAATGGTTTCGGGTCGAAGACGGAGCTATTGTCGGTGGCAAACTGAATCAGAAGATCCCGCACAATTTCTTTCTGTCCACGCAGCAGTCCTATGCGGACTTCGAGCTGACGCTGGAGTTTCGTCTGACGGGTGGGGGAACGAACGCTGGTGTGCAGATTCGCAGTCAGCGTATTCCCGATCATCATGAGATGATTGGTTACCAGGCGGATCTTGGAGACAACTACTGGGGGGCCTTATATGATGAATCTCGTCGCAACCGCGTCCTTGCATCGCCTTCCAGAGAGGCTCTTGAAAAAGTGCTGAAGCTGGAGGACTGGAACACCTATCGCATTCGCTGTGAAGGTCGCAGAATTCAGTTGTGGATCAACGATCTGCAGACGGTCGACTATACGGAGACGGATGAGTCCCTGGAGCAGCGTGGACTTATTGCGTTGCAGATTCATGGGGGGCCTCCGGGAGAGGCTCGTTATCGCAAGTTGCAGATCCGATCGCTGGGGAAGAACTGATTTGCGGCGTCGCGTGTGAATTCGTCTGAATGTTGGCTTCAGTTGTGGGCACAGTTTGTCATGAGTTCCTTTTCCGGTGAGTCTGGTGGTTTTCCGTGGACCCGTATGCGTCGTAATCGGCAGACGGACTGGTCGCGACGACTTGTGCGTGAGCACCGTTTGTCGGTCAATGATCTGATCTGGCCGGTGTTTGTGGTGGAAGGTGTGGGGCAGCGGATTCCGGTGGCATCGATGCCGGGAGTCGTTCGCTATTCCGTGGACGTGTTTGTGGAGGAGGCTGCCAGGGCTCAGGAGCTTGGGATTCCTGCGATTGCGATTTTTCCGGTGACGCCGGGTGATCGGAAATCGCCGGACGGAGAGGAATCCTGCAATCCGGAGAATCTGATGTGTCGAGCTCTGCGGGCCATTCGTCAGGCGGGACTGACCATTGGTCTGATCGCTGATGTGGCGCTTGACCCCTACACGACTCATGGACAGGATGGGCTGGTTCGCAACAACTATGTGGTGAATGACGAGACGTTGCAGGCGTTATGTCGTCAGGCGATCAATCAGGCGAATGCGGGTTGCGACATCATCGCGCCCTCAGACATGATGGATGGCCGGGTGCGCGTGATTCGCGAGGCGCTGGATGCCGCTGGTCACAGCATGGTGCAGATCATGTCCTATTCCGCCAAGTATGCGTCGGCATTTTACGGTCCCTTTCGGGATGCTGTCGGGTCGGCAAAGAATCTTGGTGGAGGAGACAAGAAGACGTACCAGATGGACCCGGCGAATACAGACGAGGCCATTCGTGAGACGGCGCTGGATATCCGGGAAGGTGCTGATATGGTGATGGTGAAGCCGGGCATGCCGTATCTGGACATTGTGCGCCGCGTCAAACAGGAGCTGCAAGTCCCTACGTTTGCCTATCAGGTCAGCGGCGAGTACGCGATGATTGCAGCAGCGGCGGCCAATGGCTGGCTGAATCGTGAAGCGGCGATGCTGGAAAGCCTGATGTGCTTTCGCAGAGCCGGGGCTGATGGCGTGCTGACTTATTTCGCAAGAGAAGCCGCCGCCATACTGAAATCCGAAAACTGAAAACCGGTAGCTGCTCAGGTCGTACCACAGTACGGCGTCACACGTCCTGCGTTGTGGAAGCCGCTTGACGGCCGGTGACGGCGCGTTCGTGATCTTTTCCCGTGTGCAACTCGTTGCCGAAATATGCCGGCACTGCGGTGATTTGTGCGGGGTTGCGCGCTGCGATGTGCTCAATGTGCACAGTCGGAGCATTCGCTATCTCAGGCTCAACAGGTGCTGCAGGTCTTCACGGGAAGGACAGGCACAGGATGGAATGTTCCGGTTCCGCTTCAGGAAAAAGTCCTGAGCGCTTTGGGGGGAACTTTCGATACTCCGGGTGTTCGCAGTTTGGAAATACTGCCGCAGAGAAGTGCCTGCGTCTTTGTATCTGTCATGGATGCGGTCTTTAAAGCCTGCTGCTGAGTCCTGCTGTTGACGGACTGGTCTGAGTCAGTCAGCCGGGTTCAGGTTCGGTAATTTGTCAGGGTTACCCGATGTCCATTGAAGAACTGCTTGAACAGATGGAGCAGTATCGATTACGCAGGGAGCAGCGAGATTATCGACCAGGCTGGCTCAGACAGTTTGTCGAGCTGGCTGCTGGTCTGTTTGAGCCACTGACCAATGTGGGTCGGGTGGGTTACGACTGCCAGGTGGATGAACGCGGATGGACGATCTGCCTGTATCTTGGCACGACGGAAATCATCGGGGGACCGCGGGATGGTCAGATCGACCATGCCAGCTTCTGCATCGATGTACTGCAACTGCAGAAACTTTTTGAAAACATAGACCGTCTGGAATGGTTCTCGGTGTCTTCCAGCGGCGCTGAGTCTGGTTCGTCGGCGATCCGATCCCTGTTATCGGTGCATGGAAAAGTTCCGGGTGGGGGACTTGTGCGGCTTGAGTTGCTGGGTATGCCCCCGAATGTGGTGAAGCCGGGGCTGCATCTGCGTACCGATGGTGTGTTGTACGAGACATTGTGACGGAAGTCAGGAACAGCGGTCCGGTCCTGCGAAGAACGGGATGGACGGGTGTGTGTGCTGTCCTGTGAACGGATTTTGTCCCCGGCGGGCTGCGATGTCCGGGGCGATGAAGAATCGGGTGTGGCT
>JALQWE010000609.1 GCA_023258825.1 Planctomycetaceae bacterium
GCATGTTGGGCGAGTGATTTAACTAAGTCAGCGTCAATAAAGTCATCAATGATTGCATAGCCAGAGCTTCCCAGTCTGCCGGAGTGGATCTTCATTCGATTGCTGACAAGTCGCCAGCACTGGACAGACGGGCAGCGGCGCATGATGGCGGTCGCAGCGCGGAGCCATTTGCTGCGCGCTGGCTTGACGGGGGGCTGTCTGCTGGTGGCGATTTGGCTCGGTGTGAGGATTATTGCCGAGCGCGACGCCCACAACAGCCTGGACAAGCTGACTCGTGCCGGGGCAGACGAGCTGATCAGTATTTTTCCGGAGATTGATAGTCAGCGAGAATATGTGGTGCCGTTGGTGCGTGATGTTTTGGCAGGTGTGGAGCAGGAAGAACATGCGAATGGCGGTGCGCAGTCTGTCAGCAGAAAGCAGCTGCATACCCGGTTGGCCCTTGTGCGCTGGGATGCCAGCCAGATCGACTGGCTTCTGGAACAACTGCTGTTACCTCAGACTGATCTGGACTACGTGGCAGCGATTCACTGGCAACTGCAGGGTTATGCCCGGGAAGTGGCACCCCGATTGTTGTCACTGCTGCGGGATGAACGAGAACCGCCCGTGCGACGATTTCGGGCAGCGCTTGGGCTGGTGGGACTGCCCCGGGATTCGTGGGGAGATCAGTTGCTGGCCGCGGACCTGGAATTGATCGGTCGGGAAATGACACTGGTCTTTTCCGAACGTCAGCCCGTCTTGCGGACTCTGTTGAAGCCGATCGGCGTGGAGCTGGTACCGATTCTGGACCGGTTATTTGATGCGGATGGGGTGACTCAGGACCAGCAGGTCAATGCGGCCGTGGCATTGCTGGATTATGCGGGGCAGGATCCAGTGTTGCTGACCAGGCTGGTCACGCGTGCCACAATGGAGCAGATGGCCATACTGTTTCCAGCGATTGCCGATGACGATTCTGTCGTAGTGCGGGATGTTCTGTTGCAGATTCTGGGGCAGCAGCCGGGCGGGGATTTTCGTCAGCTGGATCGTGTGAAACTCGGGCGTCATCGGGCCACGGCCGCGATTTGTTTGCTGCGAAAGGGGGATCGGCGGCGTTTTTTTGAGGTCTTCAGGGTGGCTGATGATCCGGAAGCGTTGAGTCAGTTTGTTGCGCGCTGTTCGAAGTATGGTGTCACGGCGACAGAACTGGTGGAGTGTCTTGCGGATGCCTGCGAGTTACGGCGATCCACTCTGGAGACGGCCAACCGTGAATCCGCCTGTTGTCTGTATGGACTGTTGATAGCCCTCGGCAATTACCCCCTGGAAGCTATTCCCGAGACTGAGCGCGGCAGCGTACTGGCGAAGCTGCAGGAATTCTATGCTCAGGATCCGGCGGCGATAGTGCACAGTGCCAGCGGCTGGTTGCTGCGTCAGTGGGGGCAGACTGAGATTGTCGAACAGCTGGACCGGCAGGAGGTGCTTTGGGATCCAACGGGAAAACGAGACTGGTTTCGCCTGAGACTGGAGTTGCAACCGCGTCTGATGGACTCGAATAATGCACCTCGTCCGAAGCAGGTGCATTTCCTGACGTTCGTTGTGTTTCCGGCCGGAACGTATCAAATCGGATCCCCCGCGTTCGAAGGGGGGGAGGATGAGCGGGAACGTGGAGAGGTACCGCGGAGCGCGAAGATCAGCAGACCAGTGGCGATCTGCGACCGGGAGATGACCTTTGAACTCTTCGACCTTGTGGATGATGGGGCGTGGCGAAAAAAAGTTCAGAATCAATGGGGCTGGGAATTGTCGGGGCAGAGCCCTGTCTGTGGCGTCAGCTGGCTGCACTGGATGGATTTCTGTCGCTGGTTGACGTTTGAGTTCTACGGACAGGACGACAGCGTGCAGTGTTTCGAGGCGTATTCGGAATTCCTGAGTCTGGAAGGTATCAATTTCGGTCGACAAGGGAACATGCGACCGGATCGGGCTGGATTTCGCATGCCCACAGAATCGGAATGGGAACTGGCAGCTCGCGGTGGCCAGCGCACGGCCTATGCCTTTGGCGGGGACACAGCGCTGCTCGGGGACTACGGCTGGTACTGGGACAACTCACGCAGACGCCCTCAACGTACCGCACAAAAGCGTCCCACGTTGAGCGGCCTGTTCGATACCCACGGAAATCTTTATGAATGGGTGTTTGACCGTATGAGTCTTGATTTGCTGCCGAATGTCCTTGAAGACCATCTCGGGGCTGTGATTGGTGACCAGCGAATTCTGCGAGGTGGAAGTTGGCCCTACACGGCGGATCGCAGTCGATCGGCTTATCGGGACGACGACGATCCCTATAGTCACGGGACGAGTTTCGGAATGCGGTTAGCACTGACCCCAACAGCTCGGCTGTTGGAGGTATCGTCGAGGTAGAGTCCTTCGCTTTTCTGTGCGAGCTGCGGTTGGAGTTCGGGCGATCGCCCAGGGCCTGATGGAGGAATTCCGGACTAGAAAACGCGTTTGCTTTGTCAAAAACGAGGTCGGAAAATGCCGGACAAGACGGACTCCGGAATCATGAATCTCATTGAGAATGATCACGAAATCGAATCGCTGGAGGTGCAGTTTCCAGCCGCCGCAGGGCTTGCTTGTTCCAATGCTCGCGAATGGGGCCGAGTAAAATCATCGCTGGGCGAAGAGTAGAGTTCTGCGTGCTCTCAAACCGGAGGTCGTTCACCGAGTGTTGTACCGACTGCATCGGTTGACTTATCGGAGGCACCGGCGATGGTCTGCGGTGGCAGGTTGCCATGGACGGAAAGTCGCAGCGGGGAAGCTGTCATTCGAACTCGGGAATCGGCCCTCTGCATTTAGTGAGTTCCCGGGTCTCAGAGAAAGGAC
>JALQWE010000610.1 GCA_023258825.1 Planctomycetaceae bacterium
ACTCCCTTCCACCCAAAGCCCCCATTTTCCGGGCTGGCCAGTCGCGGCGACACCACCAGCCTCCGCAGAGATTCTGCAATCCGTCAGTTCACAGAAAAATCAAGGAAAAACTGGCGGTTTCTGGTCCGGGTTGAGCCTTTTCTGTATGGCTGTGTGTGACGTACATCTCGTCACGCGACGCCTCTGCTCCCCGCCAGCTCAGCGCGGGGCCATGCTGAAAACAATCGGCAGCGGGCTGTCCAGCAACGGGGACCGCCTCTGACTTTTCCAGATCCGTTGAGGAGATGCGTCATGCAGACGCGGACCATCCTTGTCGCCGCCTTTGCTGTTGTCTTTGGCGTGATTTCAGCCGTCGGTGCCTTTATTTCACAGCGTCAGACCTCCGGGGCCGAAGTCATGGTCGAAGTCGTCACCGCAGCCGATGATCTTCCGTGGGGAACAATTCTCACCGAACAACTCGTCAAACTCAGCCGCTTTCCAAAAGACTCCGTTCCTGCAGGTGCGCTGACCGAAATCGCCCTGGTGACCGGACGCACAACCCGTGACACACTCAGCAAAGGCCAGATGCTGCTCCAGAATCGACTGACGGAAGCAGGTGCCGGACGAGGCCTGCCGCCGCTGATTCCCAAGGGCATGCGCGCGGTCTCAATTCAGACTCCGACGGTCAGTTCTGGTGTGACCGGATTTGTTGTTCCCGGAAATAAGGTCGACGTGGTGTTAACCATGCATGGTCAGGGCACAGATGATGTGTCGGGGGGAGGGCGAACCATCACCCTTTTACAAAATGTCTCTGTGCTGGCTGTCGACCAGAACATCGAAGCCCCCACCGAAAACAAAATGGATCTGAAGGAAATGCGCACCGTGACACTGGTGGTCACGCCCAAACAGGCTCAGGAACTGGATCTCGGACAGAACAAAGGCATCCTGCGACTCACCCTCAGAAATCCACTCGATGAAGACATCGCTGATGTGCCTCAGGTCACCATCACCTCTCTGACTATGCCCGGACGCGATCCGCTCGACAGTATCGCCACATCAGACATCGGTCAGGCCACGGAACAGACATCCAACGGTGTCACGACGGAAACAGCAACGGACTCCCGGTCTGCGGATCACCCAGCCGCGGAAATCACAACTCCGGCGGTTGTTCATCTGCCGGAAGTCCGACGCCGCCCATTTCCCGTATTCATCATGCGTGGCTCGGATGTCTCGCAAAGAACGCTGTACTCAGGCCGTCGCAGGACGATCGCGGATTCGCAGCTGGCCGACCACACACCTCTGACCGCACAGGTTTCGTCGACGGCTGTCACAGGGTCAATCGCCCACTGATGCTGATCATGAAATGGCGGTTACGGGAAGGTAGCCGTTGTCCGGATCGCCGGCTGACCCACAGTCGGCCAGCGATCCGGCATTCACTCCACGGAAGTCATCCCCGATGCGGGTGGCGGATCAGCAGATCGCTGCTCGCCTCGTCCGCTTCCTCAGACATCGCTGTCGCCTGACACTCAGGCCTGATCCTCCCCGCCTCCGGCAAAGAGATACGTGTCATGAGATCCAGCAGCAGATCACGATCCCGGACAGTATTCGCGGCCCCCGCTCAAACGCCACGCCGTCATGGTGTGTCCGCACTTGAATTTGTCATGGTGCTGCCGGTGATGGTGATGATTCTTGCCGGTACCGGAGATTACTGCCGCTTCGCCTCGACCTCCATCGCCGTCTGCAATGCGGCCCGAGGTGGTGCTGGATACGGCTGTGTACAGCCCTTTGATGCCTACACCGAATCACGATTTCTCAGCATGTGCCGGTCGCGAGTCGAAGAGGAGTTTAGTGGTGTTCCCGGATTTGATCCGGCTCGACTGAGCGTGTCTATTTCCAGAGACGGCACAGCGCCTACGGATCGGATCCGTGTCACGGTGACGTATCCGTTTGAGACCGTGATTCACTGGGCATTTCTGCCGTCCTCCATCCCGATTCAAAGAACCTCCGTACTGCCGATGATTCGCTGAGCCGCGAAGCCGACAGGACACTGCAAAACGCTCCGAAAGCACAGGCCATGTGGAAACGCAGCACACCAGCGGCAACACGCGACACAGCCCGGTCGGGCCGACGTTCGCGTTTTGGGGGCACGATGGTGGAAACGGCCCTGATACTTGGTTGCTGGACGGTCCTCTTTGTCGGCATTTTCGACGTGGGAATCGGCACACTGAGACGCAACCTGACAGCACATATTGCTCGTCAGGCAGCACGTCTTGCAATTGTTCGCGGCTCCACCTCGGCTCCAGAATTCACACCGTGGGGCCCGCAGACACAAATTGTCAGCCTGAGTGACAACAGTGCGATTGCCAATACGCTTCGGCCCCTCGCCGGAGGAATCGCCACGTCTTCGTTTCAGCTGCGTCTGGAGTGGCTGGATGGCAACAATGACCCGGACAGTCGAGTGCGAGTCACCGTCTCGGCGGTGTATGAAAGTGTTCTGGGGGCTGTCGTCGGGCATCACAGCATTCCGCTGCAGGCAAAATCGACCATGTCGATTGTCCATTGAGCAGCCGTCAGGGAGAGGAACGGATGAAGCAATCCCCGGGAAATTTCCGACACGCTGACGGGCAACGTCGCGGTACAATCCTGATCATGACCTCGGCCGGGCTGATCGCCATGGTGGGCATGATGCTGCTGGTGATGCAGTCGGGACTGATGATGGATCTCCGTCGCCGAGCCCAGAATGCCACTGACGCGGCAGCACTAGCCGCAGCTCAGGCCCTGGTTCGCCAGCAATCCAGCCTGCAGGCCACTGCCGACGCCAACGATTTCATTAACAACTATCATGGGCTGTCAGGTGCAG
>JALQWE010000060.1 GCA_023258825.1 Planctomycetaceae bacterium
ACTGACCAGTCCCGTTAAAATCTGCTCAGCCTGCGACACGCGTCCAGTCGTGCGTTCGATGCGTGCCATACCAAGATGGGCATCAACACATTCGGGATAGGCGATTGTAATCTCACGATACTTCTTCATCGCCTCGGCGTATTCACCGACATCTTCCTGATACCGGGCCCAGGCCAGCAGATTCTTCTCAGTATTTTTTCGAAATGTCCGGCGTGCTTCGTGGAACTCAGGGCTGAGTTCGTCACTGGCCCCGGCAGCATCTGTTCGAAGCAGATCGCGAGTCCGTGACATGGCGGTCGAAAGACCATCGCCAACACAACCGGTACTCAGACCGGCGATTGCGACCACCAACGAAGACAGCATCATTCTGCGAACCACTGGAACACTCCTGTCAGTGACGCATCGGTCACAGCAACATGACTGTCCGGAGCAGATCATCAGGGCGCGCGGCTGCCGACGACTTTCTCCAGACGAAACAGTCATCGAATTCGGAGCAGGTCCGCAGACAGGAAAAGTCGTCCGAGGCCACCTAACTGACTCGGACCAACAGCACAAACCTGCAATCTCACATCACGCAACACCCGCATCGGCAAAATCTGCCAGTCCACACCCGCATTAACGGGGACGAATCCCCTCGCCGCAAGACGCGTCGATTGCGAGCGGTTAATCAGCGTCGGGACGCCCGCACATCACGCATGGGTTACCGCGAACCGCCACCGGATCCGCCAGCTCCACCGCCCGCACTACCGGCTCCGAAGCCTCCACCAGCGCCGGCTGCTCCTGCCCCCCCACCACCACCGGCACTTCCCAGACGCGGCGTGGGGATAGACTCGCGGTACATATCACTCATCGCCTGAATTTCAGCCGCCGGGCGCCCCGTTCCGCGACAATCACGCAGTGTCACCGGGACCGGCTCACCGGCCAGCTGGAACTTCGCAACAGCATCCTCCACGGCCGTCATTCTCACGGCATTGTTGACTTCATTGTGCGTGGATTGAACGTACACGCTGCGGCGCGTTTCCGGGACGTGGAACAGAATGTATTCCAGGTGTCGCTGGCCCGCAGAGTTCAATTCCTGCCCCTGGGCCTCAAAGTGATGATCGAACAGGGTTGTCTCTTCCTGCCAGCCAAGTGCTGTCTGCGTGTCAATCATCGACCAAACCGCCTGCTGATCCTGACAGGTGTAGGGCAGCGGCCAGTAATGCTGTGAATGGTAGATGTGGGAAAACTGCTGTTTCGGGGCCGTCGATCGCGGACGAGCCGGCCAAACCTTTCCCTTGTAGTTTGACTGACGTACGCCGGGGGGCAATTCGCCCTTCTCGGCCCACCACTGCTCTGACCCCGGTTCGTGACGACTGGTCGGATCGTCGTGATAAAACAATCCGGTCCCGGCGGAGCACCCCGCAGACACACTCAGACAAAGCAGAGCCAGTGATTGGGCGCGGATCCTCATGGGCTGTTCTCACAGACACTTTTGATCGACAAACTGACATCCCTGTCCGGCGCATAAATCCGGCCTGGCCAGCGGCGACCAGCATCGAAGGCTCGACTGTCGCATCGCCAGCACTTCCTAATTCGGCGATGCCAGCGGGCTGATATCACCGAAAACAGCTGGCGGAGGCCGTTAAAGGCATTCAGGGAGGTAAAGTTCCCCCCGCCGTTAAATCCTCCCAAGTCGCTACAGAACTTTCAGCCCGCAGCCTGCCCCTGTTTTTCCCCGGTTGCCACATGTCATCCCAACCTCCGCTCCGGAATGCCGGAAAAACAGGGTAATCTGTTGTCTGTACCAAAAGATCGGCAATCAGCCACGGTCGGACCTCTGCTGATTGGTCCGCCGATTTTCGGTGCCGGTTCGATCCACCTCGCCTCGGAAACGAGGAGCAGCACGGACCATAATTCACAGAATACTGTTCATTTCGATCTTTCGGAGTCCTCGATGCCGCCCCTGCTGAAACAATCAGCAGCCCCTTTCTCCAGAGAACTGCCTCCATTACTCACCCCGCTCTACAACGCGAAGGTCGGGACGTGGATGGTTGTTTCCGATGGAGAATATCTCTGCGGCTCGGCGCCCGAGGCTCAGCTGCAACTCGAGATTTCCGGAATTGAAGCCCACCACTGTGTGCTGACGTTCTCAAAACAGTCGCTCTCGCTGACACGCATCAGCCGACGTGTCTGGGTGAATGAACTGCCGGTGATGTCTCAGGTCTTTCTTCAGCCCGGCGATGTGATCTCACTCGGCAGCGTTTCGTTTCGGATCGACACCGTAGATCCACTCATCGTACCCGAAAAGCAACTGCGTTACCTCGGTGACGTGCAGTCACCGAATGTCACCTTCGTCGGACACTCTGATCAACGGTTCACGGACGTTTTTACCGTCAGTCATCCGGATAACGAGGCCAGTAACGCCTCCATCCTTGCGGAGATTCGCGAACAGGAATTACTCCTTCTTCGGCGTGAATCTGAGATTGAGCAAAGGGAAGCCAGCCTTAATGCAGCCGACGAACGTATCCAGCAACTGCAGCTGAATCTGCAGACCAGACAGAACGAACTGGAACAGAAACAGTCAGAGTTTCAGACGAACCAGCTGCTGTTTGAGGAATCACGGGAGGCGTTCAGGAGCGAACAGCAGCGTTTACTTCACGAGGCCGAGTTACTTCGTCAGCAGCACGTCGCATTTGCCGCTGCCCACGCACAGCGGAATGCCGTCATAGACGCCACAGAAGCATTGCAGGCACAGCTTGATTCTGCACTGAACTCGCGCGACGAAGCACTCGCCAGACTGGAACAGGCAACACGCGAGTCAGAAGAGCTGACGCGGCAACTTCAGCTGACCGCCGAGTTAATCACGGCACAGACGCGCCGAACGGAGGCGTTGCAGTCTGAACTACATCTGGTACGCAGCGGAAACCTCGACGATCAGCAGTCATTGGGCGAACAACTGCGTCAGATGCAGACGCGTCAGCACCAGTTGGAACAGGAATGGGACGCGATCGAAGTTCGTCAGCGGGCCCTTGATCAGTCACGTCTGGAGCAGGAGTCACGCTCAGAGCAACTCGAAGCCGCGATTGCAGAACTTGAGTCCCGGGCGGCGTACGTTCAGGAGCTGGAGGCACAGGCAGAGTTGGCTCGCCGCGAGGCCGAGTCACATCGTGAACAGTGGGTTCAGCAAACGGCTCGACTGCAGACGCAGCAGGAAGAGCTTCAGCAGAGTCAAAGTTCACTCAAACAGCTTTCCAGCGAACTGGAACAGCAACAGCAGCAGTTAGTCGCTGCACGAGCTGCAGCGGAAGCCAGTCTGGAAAATGCCCGCCGCTGCGAAGCCGACTCTCAACTGCAGGCCGCACAGCTCTGCAGCAGACAACAGGAGCTGGACGCGCATCAGGGAACACTTGCTGCACTTCAACAGGCTCTGGAAGTTCAGCAGTCCAGTCTGCACCACAAACAGGCAGAACTGGCAGATTGTGAACTGGCATTGCGGCAGCAGGAACAGACGCTGATTCTGCGGGAACAGGAACTCGAGCAGGCATTACAGGCAACTTCCGCAGGGAGACCGTTGGAACTGGAACAACTGGAAACCCAGCGCCAGCAGCTCCACGGCCGTGAGCAGACTCTTGAAGCCCGGGAACTGGCTCTGCGGCAGCGTGAGTCCGAGCTGGAATCGTCTCGCATCACCCTGCAGGAGCAATTCCAGCAGCTGCAGGAGCGGGAACAGGACATACAGGCTCAGGCAACCGAGATCACCGAAAGAATTGCGGAATGGCGTGACGAACGTCGGCACCAGCGGGAAGCTTTTTCCGCCCGGGAACAGCAGTTGTCACAGCAGCAGCTTGATCTGCAGGCAGCCACAGCGGCACTCAGGTCCGGCCAGAAGGACCTTAACGCACTGCAGCAAAGACTGGCAACAGCCAACGAGCAGCTGGAAATTCGCCGGCAGTTACTTCAGGACCAGCAGGACGAACTGACCGCTGAGCGCGACCACGCCATCGCCGAACTGGCATCCTCACGAATCATGATTGTCGAGCTCCGAAGTGCGCTCGAACAGGCACGGTCAAAACATGCCGTGACGGCCGAACTGAAAGCCAGACTGGCTGAGCAGGATGCCTTGATCAACCACCACCAGCAGGCTGCGACAAACCTCAGGGAAGAACTCCTCCGGGCTCGGGAGCACGCCGAGCAGATGAGTCAGCTGGCCACCGAAGCTGCCCGGACTCATGCTCAGGATCCAGCGGAACTGCTCAGCGTGATCGCGGAACGTGACGCGATTATTCACGATCTTCAGACACAACTGCGTGAGACACGCGAATCCATCGAGCTCGAGGCCGATGGACTTCGCAGGTCATCAAGGCAGCAACTGGAACAGCAGGCAAATCTACAGAAGCTGTTAATGTCAGCAGAAAAGGGGCTCCGGGATCGTGATGTCCTGATTCGAGAGCTGCGAAATCACCTTGCTGCCATGTCGGGCAGGCAGCAGCAGCAACCACCGGCACCTGTCATTGCCAGCCCTCCAGTACAGCCGGATGCGTCTGAAGAGCCGCTGGATGACAGCCCCGATGACGTGATCAGCAATCTCAATTCCTCTGACTTTTTTATCAACCTCGGGGCAGCTGTCGAACCCTCCACGACGACAACTCAGACATCGTCTGCCTCAACGCCGATTCCACGACGCGATCAGTTGCTTGAGCTGGATGTCGATCATCCGGATGATGAGCCGGCGGCGGCTGAAGAGGAGTTTCTCCCATCTCTCACACCCCCGCAGCCGGAATACTTCAGCTCCGGGCACTCTCAGCAGACGACTCTGACGACTCCTGCAGAATCCTCGAATGGATTCAGGAACGCGGATCTGCAGACACCGGGGGCTTTGAGTGCCGAGTTGATATCACTTCTGGAAATGGACTTTTCGCTCAACAAGCCTCAGATCTCAGCCACATCGGTGACCGAGCCGAATTCGGTACCAGAAGGCATGATCCTCGATCGGGGACAAGTTGCTGAGACTGAAGAGATGCAGAGCCTGCCGACAACGACGGACGCTGTCATTGAAAGTGGAGCTATCGGTTTCGCAGGCACCGGGCTGGAGGCCAACGTCGACGCCAATGTCGTGTCACAGTCCGGCACTCCCGCGGCCGAAACTGTCGAATCAGAACAGGCCGTCCGTGCGTTCATGGACAACCTGCTCTCGAACATTCGCGGGAACTCATCCTCCGCATCTGGTCAAAGGTCAGAGAAGGAACGGGGACAGCACAACCATGGTTTTGCCCATGATTCAACTCCCAACACACCATCGCTGCCCCGTTCGTCAACCTCTGACCTCAGTCCCGGACGCGGCGCGCCTGTTTCGTTTATCGAACTCTATATGTCCGGTGAATTAAAACTGGGCGATACCCCGGAGAATCGAGGGCCCGTTGCCGAAGACGCCATCGTCTCTGGTGAGGGATCATTGTTGCACTCTCCGACCGTACTGCTGCCGCGTCCCAAAACCGACCTGCAAAAACTGCGGGACGACATGCAGGCCATCCGTCATCTGGCCACCCAGGTGGCCGAACAGGCGATTGTCCACCACACCATCCGCCAGCAGACCTCCGGGCTGTTGCCACGTGCCGCTGCCGTGGTCGGCTGTCTTTCCATTCTGGTCTGGCTGAAACCATGGTTAATGGTGTGGATCCAGAATCCGCTGTACGTTGAGTGGGGCACGCTGTCGCTTCTGCTGGTCAGTTGTCTGGAACTGCTGCGCAAATTGATTTCCACCATGCTGTTGCGACGCGCACGTACGAATGTGGGTACGAACTTCCGTCGCAGACGTACCAATGGTGATGTGCAATCGCCCCGGGTATCCAATCAGCAACTGCCGGTCGATGCGTCCGATGAAGCACCCCTCTTCTGAGTCAGAATGGCCGATAACGGCCGAACCGTTGGTCTGCACATTAGCCATCGGTACCCACTGTTCCCCGACATTCAGCACACTCTGCCCGGCGTTCTGTAAAAGCCCCAGCTGTCCCGGGGAAGTCATTCGCGAACCAGCCGCCTGTAATGCACGCCTGCACAGATGAGTTTCGAATTCCGTTTTTTCCGGGCTGGACTCACTGCGCTGAGCCGTCACAATACATGACGGCGGAAGGCCAGCTGACGACATTGGTGGCATGTGATGGGCACTTTCCCTGGTTGCGCCGTCCAATGCCTGAGAACGTCTTGCAGCCGGCAACGCCGTGACCGGGTAGATGCGGCCCGGTAGCGCACAACCAAACCCTGATCTCAGCAGCAACAGCTCACTCAGGGGATCTCAGTTCCGGAACCTGATTGTTTATGGCAGCGTCGAATCAGAAAAAGAATGGCAAAGCGGCCGCTTCGGATACCGATCGCCAGATCGTCTGCTCCAATCGTCGCGCACGTCACGAATACGATGTCCTGGACGAACTGGACTGTGGACTGGTTCTCACCGGAAGCGA
This sequence comes from Planctomycetaceae bacterium, assembly GCA_023258825.1. Classification (GTDB taxonomy): domain Bacteria; phylum Planctomycetota; class Planctomycetia; order Planctomycetales; family Planctomycetaceae; genus SXXK01. The sequence continues at coordinate 6,441 of JALQWE010000060.1, forward strand.
AGTCAAAAGCATTCGCAATCACAAAATCACGATCGAAGAAGCCTACGCACGCGTTGATAATGGAGAAGTCTGGCTGGTCGACTGCGATATCGCAGAGTACGCGCAGGCCAGCATTTACAATCATGCCCGCCAGCGAAAACGTAAACTGCTGATGAACCGCCGGGAAATTCGCAAGTTTGCCGAGGCCGGAGAAAATGACGGTTTAACGCTCGTGCCTCTGGCTGTTTTTTTTCAGCGTGGCATTGTCAAACTACGACTGGGGCTGTGCAAAGGCCGACGCCAGCACGACAAGCGAGAGCGGATGAAGGAAGCCAGCGACAAACGGGAAATGCGGGCCGCGCGGATGAAGTTCCATCCCCGCTGATCCAGGCCGGATCGCCCGCGGATGTACCAACTCAAAGGACACGGCCCTGTGAATCGCAAGCGGCGAATGACTCACGGCGTTCCTGGAGGAAAATTCATCAACCACATCATCTCACGGCAGATCTGTGCCGATCGTTCCAGATACCGCATGGCCTCTGAGGGCGTGCCATCCGCCTCTTTTGGATCTTCATAACGCACGGCCACTCGCACGGCACAGCCCATGGCCACCGGACAATTCTCATCGGCGTGAGAACAGGTCATGACCGCGCAATATCCCTGCTGTGGATTCGGAGGTGCGTTGAACACTTTGGAAAAACACTCCTGCGCCGGTAGCGTCGCGGAGGCTCGAACCTGATAGTGTGGATTCTGCGAAGTGCTGTCGTCCGCTTCCACCTGCAAGCCAGCCGCTCGCAGTGCCACCACCGCGCGCGGATTGAGTGCGGTCGCCTCAGTTCCACCAGAGAAAGTCTGCACTCCCGGTTGACCATAATAGTCCGCCGCCACCTGGGCCCAGATCTGTGACAGGTGACTTCGACGGGAATTGTGAGTACAGATAAAGGTGAGTAAGGCTGGCCGGCCCAGTTGCTGCTGGCTGCGGATGTAATCCTGTATGGTCCGCAATTCAACCCGCCGCTCCGGCGGAATCAGAGCCGACTCGCGCTCACGCGCCTGCAGATACTGCAGGACTTCCGGGAATAACTCAACTCTACGATCCCGATCAACGGAAGACATTCGCACTTCCCCCTGTTAAAAAATTCGCCTGCAACGGCCGTCGTATCCAATTACTGTTCCTGACCTGAGAGATCCTGGTTACCCCACAGGATGCCGGCCAGTGGAACCGCCATAAAGGCTCCCAGCACAGGCGCTGTCAGATAGATCCAGAGACCGCGAAGCTGACCGGAGACAACAGCTGGGGCCAGCGAGCGTGCCGGGTTCATCGACGCGCCACAGATGGGTCCCGCAAACATGGCTTCGAGTGCGATCAGCGCCCCGATGGCAATCGCTGCGATGATCCGCTTCTCGGCAAACTCGGGACGCAGGCTGAAGACCATCATCATCAGAATCAGTGTCAGCACAGCCTCCATGATAAACGACTGCAGCGCAGACCCTGATGGCTGAGTCGCGCCAAGGCTGAGCTGTTCCGGAAACAGCACTCGCAACAGCAGACTGGCACAAAACGCCCCCAGCACCTGAGCACTGCAGTAGGGCAGCACCAGACGTCGCTCAAATCGCCCCGACAGGCTCAGAGCAAGCGTTACAGCCGGATTCAGGTGCGCACCTGAAACTTCGCCGACCGTGAAAATCATGCACAGGACAATCAGTCCGAAGGTCAGGGCAATCCCGGCGTGGGAAATGGCACCACCGCTGACATTGTTGGCCACAATAGCTCCGGTCCCGGTGAACACGAGGGCAAACGTTCCAAACCACTCAGCCACGAACTTTTTCCCGGTTGTCGGGGTCACATTTTGCATACAGAATCTCCCTGTCGCCGACGCACTGAAACTTCCTTCATCAAACAGAATCCCTGCTCCAGCAGCGATCGCGCACACACATCAATCACACGGTAATGAACCTGATTGCCCTCACGTCGCGCCGCGACTATTCCGAGATCTGCAAGTCGCTGAATCTGGTTGGAAACGGCCTGGGCCTTCATGCCGACCGTTGCCGCCAGCTCGGTCACACACAGCTCGTCAGCCCGAATCAGGGCATGCAGAATCCGGATACGCGTTTCGCTGGCCAGCACTTTGAAAAGCAAGGCCATACCTGACGCCTGCACCGGGTTCAGCAGTCGCTGTTGTCGCAGCGACGTCAGGGATGAGCAGCCGGCAGCAGCGGAAGGCCGAACCATGGAGGATCCGAAAAAGTCAGAGGAAGCAGAGAGCGGCGGAACAGGAGACCACAGGGCCAGTCAATCAGCCACTCCCTGATCAATTGCGGGCTTCACCAGCAATGTTCGCTTAGTATTACACGATTCCACCACATTGTGTAACATCTGTCCAGCGTTCTCGTTTTGTTTTCCGGAGTGGTCAGGCAGACTCGCAGGTGATCATTTTCCCGGAAGCCTGCCACGCGTCCCTGAATTCGTTACACTGTCGAAGCACTCGCGCATTGCTGCCTCTGTGCAGAATTGCGCGGCCACGGACGCGAGTGCAGAGGCGGCAGAACAAACCCGGCACTCCGTTGTTTTCCTGAGTGGGGAACTGAATGAGCAGCTCGAGCAAATCCAGCACGGCCGGCACGGACGGGGAATCCGTTGCAACAGGATCCGGCCTGTCCTCCAGCGACCGGTTAAGCCGCTATGCGTGGCTGGTTGTCGTTTTGTTGTTTCCGGTCGCTCTGCTGAACTATCTGGATCGCCAGATGCTGGCAGCGATGAAGACGTCGATGGTCAACGACATCCCGCACATCAACACGCAGGCCAACTGGGGAATCGTACTGGGATCCTTCAAATGGGTTTACGCACTGCTCAGTCCGTTCGGGGGTTACGTGGCGGATCGTTTCAGTCGACGTCATGTCATCGGACTCAGTCTGCTGGTCTGGTCTGCGGTGACGTGGTTCACGGCCTATGTCGAATCGTATGAGCAGTTGTTGTTCATGCGTGCTCTGATGGGTGTCAGCGAAGCCTTCTACATTCCTGCAGCACTGGCGCTGATCACGGATTATCATGTAGGTCAGACGCGATCGCGAGCGGTCGGAATTCACCAGGCAGGCATCTACACCGGACTGATCCTTGGAGGATTCGCCGGTTATGTAGCCGAGGCTCCGACACTGGGCTGGCGGTTCGCATTTTCTGCCTGCGGCATCGCCGGGGTGCTCTACGCCCTCCCGCTGCTGCTGATTCTTCGAAATCAGACGGTGGGCGTGCGCCCGAAGGCACTCAGTCCATTGCAGTCTGTATCCGCGTTGCTGGGCAATCGCAACTACCTACTGCTGGTCTTGTACTTCACTCTGCCCGCTATTGCTGGCTGGGTGGTGAAGGACTGGATGCCCGACATTCTGAAGGAGAAGTTTCAGCTGGGGCAGGGGCGTGCCGGACTGGTGGCGACTTTTGTGCATCCGGCATCGATTCTGGGTGCCGCACTTGGTGGGTTTCTGGCGGATCGCTGGATGCGACGTACTGCCCGAGCACGAATTCTGGTCAGTGCCTTCGGCATGGCGATGTTTCTTCCAGCATTGTTCTCTGTGGGCAACGCCCCCACAGCGCAGGTCGCAGTGCTTGGTCTGATTCTTTTCGGAGTGGGCTGGGGATTTTTTGACTGCAACAATATGCCCATACTGTGTCAGATAACCCGTCCGGAACTGCGTGCCACCGGCTATGGGATCATGAACCTTGTCAGTATCAGCTGCGGCGGCTTTGGCGACTGGGGCTTCGGTTATCTGCGCGACCACAATGTCCCGCTGAACCTGATCTTTGGCGCCTTCGCGCTGGTCGCCGGACTTTCCATTCTGGTTGTTCTGCTGATTCAACCGCAGCCCCCGGAAGAAATCTGTGAGCAGGTCTGAGCTGCCAGTCACGAATGCACGGCCCCATGCGTCGCCGGATGCACCTTCGCACGTTCCGCCAGCAGTGCCCGTGGCTCCAGGTCCTGCTGCGCGACGACCGAACCGAAACTGGGCCATACTGGTCATCAGCCTGCTTGGACTGGCTTTGATAGTCCGAGTTGCCGCGGCGCTGGTGATCGATCAGCAGGTGACTGCAGCAGGCCGAAAATTTCTGATTGAAGGCGATGCAAACGGCTATTGGGAACTGGGACAAAAGCTGGCCAGTGGTCGCGAATACTCCATTCATTCCCCACCACGACGAATCCTCAGGACACCCGGGTTTCCGCTGTTGCTTGCCGCATCGATCCGGGTTTTTGGTGACAGCATCTTCGCCGCATCATTACTGCTTGCTGCTGTTGGAACGGTGTGTTGCTGGCTGACCTGGCTCCTCGCCAGAGGACTCTTCGGCAATTACGTGGCTATCGGCGCACTGCTGCTGACCGCGATTTCGCCGCTGCAGGTGGGTAGCAATGTCCAGATTCTGTCCGAATCGTGGTTCACGTTCTGGGTGCTGCTCAGTCTTTGGGCGCTCAGACCACTCCTCCCGGGCCTGACAACTGGCGACTCCTCAACATTGTCGCCAGCCTCGCACCAAAGTCCGCAAAGCGAAGACCGTAACACGCCGTTATGGTGGGCCTTCCGGGCCGGACTGGTGACCGGCTTCGGGGTGCTCGTTCGACCAGGCTGGATCCTGTGGCCGGTGCTGGCCTGCGGCTTCCTTCTTCTGTCACCGCGCGTGCCGCGCTGGTCACGGCGTCTGTTGCTGAGCGGCGCGCTGTGCCTCGGCTGCTGGTGCATGCTGCTGCCGTGGGCTTTGCGAAATGCCTCGGTCTGTGGCCACATCGTCTACACATCGCTCTGGTCAGGACCAAGTCTCTACGATGGACTCAATCCGCACGCCACCGGGGCCAGCGATATGCGATTTCTGGATCAGGAAGCCCTGTACAGCCGCTTTTCCGAATATGAGGTGAACGAGCAGTACAAGCAACGTGCATGGCAGTTTGCCAGCCAGAACCCGGGACGCGTGTTTCGGCTCGCGTTGGCCAAAATGGGGCGATATTTGAGTCCGGGGCTGCTGGCGCAGGGGTTTTCCGGTGGGTATTTTTCCATTCTTTGCTGGATTTGGTATGGATTCTTCTGGACTTTGGTAGTTTCCGGCGTTATCGCGCTGCGGCGACACCTTTTTCCGCTCACCCTCCTGGCCTCGCCTTTTCTGCTGTTTTTGCTGGTTCATATGGTATTTGTGGGCTCCGTCCGATATCGTTTACCAGTGGAATTCCCGCTTTCGGTGATTGCTGCTTATGGATTGGCATCAATACTGCATCACTGGCGGGGAAAGCAAACCGACGGCCACACAATCGACGCGGGCTCTACGACACCGGGTTGATGGGCAGGTCCGGGTTTTCGGCAGGGATGCATGAACGTCTTTTCTGTGCTCAGATGGATGCTGGTCCTCGTTGCCGCAGCGGTGGTCACCGCGTGCGCCGGGGGCGTATACGTCTGGAGCCGCTGGGACGGGCTGATTCGCAGCCAACTGACACAGGTCTTCGACCGTCAGGCCCCGGACCTGCTGCTGCATGTCGACGAGATACACCTGCAGGGCACATCCTCAATGCAGCTTCTGGGTGTCGAAATACGCGACCGGGCCAGCTCGGAATTGCTGCTGCGGATTGGTCGGATGAACGCCACAGTGGACGAGGCGCAGTTGGTGGAACGGCAGGCGATGCTGATTCGCCGCCTCGAACTTCAGGATGTGGAACTTCTGCTCCGCCGCACAACGTCGGGGCGCTGGAACTGGCAGGACTACGAATTCCATCGGGACGAATCGGCCATCTTCATTCCCCCCGTGGTCACCGTGGCCGATCTGCGAGCTCGAGTGGTCCTGGAGCATGGAGAGCACGTGGAGCCCGCGGAACTGCAATTGCGAGTTCCCGAGTTCCAGGCGGTCCCGGGGTCCGGCACGCTTTACGATTTCCTCGGTGACCTCGTTCTTCCCGGTGCGGGAACGTTGTCACTTCGTGGCGGCTGCAATCTGAAAAATCGAACATGGTCAATCGCCGGACGCGTTCGAGACGTCACGGCAGATCAGAGCCTGATTGATCTCGCTCGGTCAATCACGCCGCAGTTCACACAGAAACTGGGAGAAATTGAAGCAGCTCTAACTCGGGTTCTGCCACAACCTCCCGCTGAACAGGTGCAGGCACTCCCGAATGCCTCGGGAACGCTCAGCCTTGGGACTGGGCATGCAGCGCCTCGCTTCGTCGGACTGCTGGACGTTGACTTTCATGCTCAGCGAAAGCCCGATGCCGACGTCCCGGATCTGCAACTGAAGGTCGATATTCGCAATGGCAATCTGTCCTGCGCAGCCTTGCCGTTTCGGTTCAACGGAATTGAAGCC
>JALQWE010000611.1 GCA_023258825.1 Planctomycetaceae bacterium
ATACAGAACTGGCTGGGGAGCCCCCTTGTCCCCAATGCTCAATAAAGCTCACAATCGGAACCCGTGCGCGGGCAAGTTCAGGAGACCCGGCGCGGTCCTGCGGATGAAATTCCGGACATCTCGGTTGGAAACATCTGCGCCTTGTATTCCGCTGAAAAAATAAACCGTGCCGGATTTCACGGGCCGACTCGTGTTTTTTACTTGACATTTCGCGGATTCTGTGGATCGAAGCCTGAGTTCATTTGCCGGTAGAATGCAGTGGGAGTGCCAGACAGCAGGTGATTCCGCCCTCGCTGCCCTCACGCAGGTACAGCATTCCCCGGTGTGTCTGCACAATGCGCCACGCCAGACAGAGTCCGAAACCGAGCCCGCGGCCGGCTGATCGCCCTGAATAGAAGGGGTTGAACGCATTGCGTCTGGCCGTGGCTGAAATCAACCCCGGCCCGTCATCACGGATTATCAGTTCTGCCACACCGGGGACCGATTCCTGCAGCGAAATCGAGATTGTCCCTGGACGTCCGGCCCCGCGAAGGGCTTCGACACTGTTCCGAATTAACTCTGTCAGCATGTGACTGATCTGGGCACGGTCGGCGGTTATGGCCAGCTTCTCGGAAGCTGCGGAGAGCAGAAACTGTACACCTGACGACTCGGCCTGCCCTTCCAGCGATTCGAGCGCCTCTTGAATTGGATGGATCAGATTGAAGCTTGAGAGCTGAGGAGCGGGAGGGCGAGCGAACAACATCGAGTTGATAATCATGTCGCGGACCCGCCACGCCTGGGCCCCGATGGTTTCCAGAGACTGCCGTCGATCCACGGACGTCTCCGTTTTCAGCAGTACCTGAGTCTGGCCAATGATGCTGGCCAGCGGGTTATTGATCTCGTGCCCTGCTCCGGCAGAGTACTCGGCCATCGCCTCCAGTACGGCCGGATCGGGAATCATCGCGGGGCGATTGTTGACTGCGGCCAGTAGTCGCGCAGAGGTTGTTTCGAGAATCTGAAACAGAGCTGCTGTCGGATCGATTGTGGCGTCCGGAAACTGCAGCACGATTGCCGACAGAAGTTGCGGCCAGCAGTGAAGACTGAGGTGCAGGCCGCCGATCAGGCCGGTGGAGGCGGCTGCTTCCAGCAGCTTCTCTGAACAAAGCAGCGTCGAATACGGAACCTCAATCGTTGTTTCTGTGACCTGCAGTGTGCCGTCGACCCGCGTTCTGAGGCAGGTTGCGGTTAACTGCGTGGGCGATTCAACGCCAAGGATCAATGCGGCCGAGGCTGAGGCCTGTCGAATCCATAATTCAGCGACGACGGCAGCCGTGGATTTCCACGAGGTCCCCAGAGCCTGTTGTTCCAGTAGACGCTCGATGAAGGTTCTGTCAGAAGTCGTATTCTGCTGTGCTGCCACAGATCACCTGAAAGGAAACGAAAAACGGTCGCTGCTGGGCGACCGTTCCCGGGCAATACGGTCGCAGTCTTCGGAGCCGGAAGACTGCGAACCGACCTTGCGGCTTGTTACTTAGGTCTGCAACTGCTCGATATCCAGCAACCGACAGATGTTGTCGATCAGCGACTCCACCTCAAACGGCTTCTGCAGGAAGTGGTTGGCACCAGCAGCACGCAGTTCCTGAATCTTGTCCTGTTCGACCATACCGCTGATGCAGATGATGCGGACATCGTCCAGAGCCGAATCGCTGCGGACGCGCTGACAGACTTCCTTACCGTTGATATCAGGCAGCATCACGTCCAGCACGATGATGTCGGGATGGTATTCCTTGACCATCATCCCGGCGTCAAATCCGTTGTTAGCGATACGGACTTCAAACCGACCATCTGCGACGAGAGCATCCGTGATCAGTTCGACCAGTTCCGGATCGTCGTCCACGATCAGCGCCTTGCGTTTTCCGCTTTCCAGCGCGTCCGTGGGGATCCCATTTTCCTTCATGAATTTGTACAGGATGTCCCGGGGGATTCGACGAAATCGAGATCCCGGTACACGGAACCCTTTGAGCTGCCCGGAGTCGAAACAGCGAATGATTGTCTGCTGGCTGACTTTGCAGATCTTGGCGGCTTCGCCAGTCGTAAATACAGTTTTCATAAGCACAATCCGTTACGGGAAAAAGCGATGAGCTGCCAGCGCAGCATCCCATCGTCCAGCCTGGAGCCAGACGCCATCCCTGACGCTTCCACACCAGCTTACGCCGCCAAACTCACGTTCAGTCGACGAAACCCGGTGAGACTCGCCTTAACTTTGCAGCCTGCCCGGATTCTGCGTCTGCTGCACACCACGGAAACTGCCTGCCAGCAGTCCACACGGGTGCAGAACTACAGTCTCTAAACAGCCAGATTCCACAAAGCCACCCTGTCTGACAACGCTTTGGTTCAAGCCTGACAGTCAGAGTCTTTGCAAGGCGTTAGATCATCGGCAAAGCTGAGTCCGTTCAGTCTTCTGGATCCTGTTTGACTTTCGGGAGTTCCCCCGGCTTTGCCAACTCTCAATCCAGCCGATTGTATCTATTCGTCATTGATGGTCAACGGCAGTTTTCTTTTCGCATCTTGCCCTCTTTTACGTTAAAATCATCCCCCAATTGCCAGAATTGTTCTCAAATTTCCTGAATTGTGTATCTTTTTTCTTTTGACTGGTTCCGGATCGCATCAGAAAAGGGGTCAGGAACCAATAGCCAAATGGCCCGAAGGGTGCTCTGCACTATTGGTTCCTGACGCCGGCGCACGAAAAAACCCTCGCCGGCAACTGGATAAGCAGGTTTGCCGGAAAGGGCTGGCTGAAGTGATCAGAGATGGGGTGTTACAAAAAGGGAACAGCCTCCAGTTCCCCGAGTGAATCCAC
>JALQWE010000612.1 GCA_023258825.1 Planctomycetaceae bacterium
GTGCACTCTGGATTTTACCTCGCACATTCTGCAAAAAACACCTCTTCAAAAGCCATCAAAAACCATCCTGATTTTCCAGCGTGCCGTCGGTTCGCTATCCCAGTCGACCACCCCCGTTTGCGAATTTCGCCGATAACTCTCATAATCTCTGGGGTACTCAACATCCCGTATCCGGATCGCCTCATGCGCATTTCGGCAACGTGTCGACACCCCGCAGGCGGCCCGGGAATACTCCGGCTGGCCCAGCACCGCGTTCCTGTTTTCTCCCACCCACTGATCTTTCAAAAGGCACCTCCCATGACCCTGCGTCCCAATCGACGTCACTTCCTGCAGGCCACAGCACTTGGTCTGGCAGCCACTCAACTGCCCACCACACGCGGGGCACGGATTCTCGGCGCTAATGAGCGACTGAACATCGGCGTGATTGGTGTTGGTGGACGTGGAGCAGGAAACCTCGACGCTGTCAGTTCCGAAAACATTGTCGCCCTGTGTGACGTCGACAGCGATCGCCTGAATGCAGCCGCCAGCCGCCACACCAGTGCCCGAAAATATGCCGACTACCGCCAACTGCTGGAACAACAGGACCTGGACGCCGTTGTCATCGCCACGCCGGATCATCACCACGCCCCTGCCACCGTGCGCGCTCTGCGACGCAGTCTGCATGTGTACTGTGAAAAACCGCTGACGCACACCGTGGAAGAAGCACGCCTGATCGCGGCACTCAGCAGCGAAAAGAAACTGGCAACCCAGATGGGGACACAGAATCATGAACACCCCGGCTACCTGCGACTGGTGGAACTGCTGCAGACCGGCGTCATCGGCGATGTGCACGAAGTACACGTCATCACCGATCGCCCCGGACGCTGGTGGCCCCAGGGCATGACCCGCCCTGCAGACCAGCCAGCCGTCCCGGGGTCACTGTCCTGGAATCTCTGGCTGGGACCAGCAGCAGAACGTTCGTATCACCCGGACTACGTCCCGTTCAAATGGCGCGGTTGGTGGGACTTCGGCTGCGGGGCGGTAGGTGACATGGCCATTCATCTGGCGGATCCCGCCTTCTGGGGATTAAAACTGGGCGGCAAAGTGAAAGTCACCTCCACCGGCCCCGAACCCAATCCTTACAGCGCACCGGCGTGGATGCAGACACGCTTCGAATTCGGTCAGCGGGAAAACCTGAGCCCTGTCACGCTGATCTGGTACGAAGGAGAAACCAAACCCGCACCGGAAATTGCTGCAGAACTGCCCATGAACGGCTCACTCTTCATCGGCACCAAGGGCCGCATCGCCATCGCGCATGACGGATTTCCAAAACTGCTGCCTGAAGAACAGTTTGCGGACTTCAAAGCGCCGCAGCCATTTCTCCCGGAATCACCAGGTCACCATCGACAATGGATCGACGCCTGTCGCACCGGCAGTCGCACCGGCAGTCCCTTCTCTTACGCCGCGCCGTTCACCGAAACAGTGCTGCTGGGAAATGTCGCCTACCGCGCCGGCAAGACCATCGAATTTGATCCGGAAACAGGTCGCATCACCAACGACACCGCCGCCAATCAGTACCTGTCCAAAGAATACCGCAAAGGCTGGGACATCACGGCCTGAAGCGCATCAGTCAACATCGCGGAAGGGGGGCGACAACGGTTCAAAACGCCCCCCGGCCCCGGGATGGCCAAACGGACGAAAACGCGCTGAGTACTTTCACAACCATTCCTGCCGCCATGCCTGCCGCGCATCCTGCTGAAGTCCCTGCGCTTCGCCCTGAAACTCCGTGCCCTCTGTGTTCTCTGTTTTGACCGGAACGCCCCCTGCGCGCCGCAATTTCACCATCCTCGCCTCCACCACGCACTCACAATCCTCGTGCTTCCAATAGCTCCAATCCGGGTCAGGACCATCTCGCAAAGTCAACACAAATCCCCGGAATCCCCCATTTTTCCTGAATTTTATCAAGGGGGATTCGCCTCATGTGGGCTTGCTGAATTCCCCACGAATCGTTGAAGTGCGGACCGATGCCTGAACAGGCCTTGAAAACGGCGTGAATCGGCAGGTCCTGTCTGTTGGGGAACGGAAACTGAATCGTCTGCTTTCCGGATTTCCGCCTTTCAGCGACTGCCCCCCCGCTTTTCCTCAACCTGTTCTGCGGATTGTACCGACTGAATGAAGTGATGTGGTCTGCACGTGCGCCCGCGGAGAAAATCCGCAGATTCTGCCGGTTGACCATGTTTCTGACTGGACAGCAGCAAAAAAGCAGTTGGTTGGACGACTGCCTTCAGGTTCTGGCGGTTCACGGCTTCTGTCAACGAATTGTTCTCTGAATCAGGTAACTCGAAATGCTTCTGAACACCTGGCTCTCCTTTGCTCGTCGACAACTCTTCACGGCCGATAGCCGTCGAGTGAACCGTTCTCGATTTGCACCTTCTGGTCGCATGGAGCAACTGGAAGAACGAATGCTGCTTGCCGGTAACCCGGTCCTCATCAATTCCCTCGTGATCAACGCGGACAACCAGTCGCTGTACACCAACGCGGCCGGGGGACTTTCAATCACCAACGCCAGCCTGGCCGGCAAAGACGGGCTGGTGATTGAGGGCATCAGCATTTCCCCGACGTCGGGCGATGCGATCTCCATCAATCTGTCCAATATCAGCCTGCAGCGACTGGCGATCGAATCCGTCGTTGTCGCTCAGTACAACACCATCGGTCTGAATCTGGACCTGACCAATGTCACCGGCCTGCAGTCCGTTGCCATCGAAGATGTGCAGATGAACGGTACAGGCCGCGGTGTCGACCTGAACTTCATCAACACAGACACAGATTCACTGACGATTGAAGACAGCACACTT
>JALQWE010000613.1 GCA_023258825.1 Planctomycetaceae bacterium
GCCAAACGCGAAAATCCGGAAAGGCTTGTGTCTGTTCTGGGGACATGGAGCACCGCGTCGGCGTTATTCGAAAGCTCGGGGCAAACGACCTGGTGTGGGGATCACCAATGATAGCGAGTGTGTTCCGGAAACAGTGTCTTTTCGGGCTGTAGCGACTGTAACGATCCCCGGGGGTCGGACACGTTCGTTTAGACGTCCCACGACGATTGCATCCACGGATGCCCCCCCGCCGCGGACCGATACCAAAGCATGCAGTCTGGCCGTGCGCACTGCCGGGAACAGCCCACTAACCACAGTTTCCGTAAAAATCCCGGTCTTTCCTGAAATCACAGGACTGGGCGGGATTCTGTTTGACACTGTTTTAGTCGGAGTTTCTGATATTGTGTTCAGCGAAACCTGGTAACTCAGGCAGGATTTTCCGGGATCGGGAAGAATCTGGCAGGTAGATTGGGGTTCGACTGTTTTTTGGAAGGCGGCGTTTCGGCGGAATTTGCCGAAGACAACCCTCAGCATTTCGCTGCAGGCAGTTATCGCGCGGCCTTCCGATTGCGGGTCAAACACACTCGGTGTCACAGACAACATTCACAGGCGCAGGCCAAAACCAGCAGCCCAACGCTCAGCCAACTGGCCGCGCGTACGCTGAATCGTCCGGTTCGTCAGAAGGCGTTGACGTCACATGATGCTGAATCTCTTTAAAGTTCTTTCGGTCTTCGTGGCCATCGTTGCCGTAACAACGATGGGAGTTTCGCTTTCAACATTCATTGTCGCACCGGATTTGCGGGCGGAAATGAATACTCCGGCGATGCAGAACTACACGTTCGAGAGAACCACCGGCGAAAACCCGCAGTGGACAGTCACCCGCCGCTTCTCCATCAATCCACAGGATCCCAACGAACGCGGCTCCCTCGGAACCGTCCCCACCGGCTACGACGCCCTGATCAAAGCTCATCAGGATCTGCGGCAGCAGATGTCCAACCGGACCAATGAGATGACTACGGAAACAACACGACTCAACGAGGAAGTCACAAAGTTCACCACCAATCAGCAACTGGACACAGAAGCCGTCAAACGTCGGATCGAGCAGCTGAAGCTGGAATCTGACGCCGTCGCAGCCCGCGTGAAACTGAAGTCGGATCAGCTGCAGGAGCTCTCGGTGAAGTCCAGAAAGATTCGGGATGAGACGGCTGAGCGACGAACTGACGTGCTCCTCCTGCGACATGAACTTGAAGAACTGCGAACGGACCACTTCAGACTCACGGCCATTCGCCGTGACCTGACAGACCGCGTTCTGCGTCTGGAAATTGAAAATCAGGAACTGCTGGATCGCAAGACCCAGCTTGACACGAGCGCGGCAAACCCCGCAACAGTTTCCTCACAGGAATAGTTTCGGTAGTCGTTGTGTTTGTCGGTATTGCCAGCAGGGCTCACGGGAAACACAGAATACCGCTCAGAGAGCAGCGTGCCGCGTTCGAAACAAACTGACAGTACCATCCTTCTGACTACGGGTGTGTCCGGAGCACCTCAATGAACAATGTTGTGGCCAAAACACTGATCGTTCTGCAGCTGGTCTTCAGCCTCTGCTTCATGTGCTTTGCAGGAGCGGTCTACTCGTTCCAGAAAGGCTGGCGAGACAAGGCAGAAGCCTCCGCAAAGCAGATTGTTGATCTGCAGAAGAACCTGTCAGACCAGCAGACTGCCCGAGCCAGCGAAAAGGCCGCTCTGGAAGCCGATCTTAAGAAGGAAAAAGACCGAGCTGACCTGGCCGAAGCACAGATCGGACGTCTGGACGTGGACCTGCAGCAGGCCCGAGCCAGCCTGGCATCCACCGAACAGGAACGTGATAAGTACCAGGCCGATCTCATCGTCGCTCAGCAGGAAGCTGAGGCCCGCATCGCCGAAACGACTGAATCCCGTAGTGAGATCAAGGCTCTTCGCGACCAGCTGAACTCGGGCCTTGCCCAACGCCGTACACTCGAAGACCAGAACCTTGACCGACAGGGAAAAATCGACGAAGCCACCGAACGCGAACAGCAGATGCTGAAGGAAATCGGACGCCTGCGTGACCTGTGCCGAGTCAATCGCATCGACCCCAGCGAGCAGTACGCCGGAGTTGTTCCTGCCGCGATCGAGAAGGTCGACGGTGTCGTTCGACAGTCAAAGAAGAATTCTTCCCGCAGTGCTGAACTGGTCGAAATCTCCATCGGCAGCGATGACCGAATCGAAAAGAAAATGCGGCTGATCGTTTACCGCGGCAGCCGATTCATCTGTGAAATTGAGATCACCGATGTGTATCCTGACATGTCTGTCGGACGGGTGATTGAAGAAACACGTAACGGTGCCATCGAGCGAGGCGACAATGTCACAACAAAACTCTGATCCCACAATCTATGACGGGCTGGTCTTTGTGTCTCTGGGAGCCATCATCGTCGGAATCGTGTTCTGGATTCTGACACTGAACTCCTATGGCTGGTCCGCCGGCTGAGAACTCAGGCTCACCAGCCGAAAGCCCCAATCCAATGAACTGATGCCCGCGCAAGTCGCGGGCATTTTCTTTTTCGGGACGGCGTCACACAGAACTTCTCCACCTGTCGCCAGTCACCGCGCATCATCAACACCCGCCGGAACGGAAGTGGTCAATGACAGTCCCGCCCCGGCAACAGACCAGCACCGGTGACTGAGCCTCCGCAAGGTCTTTTCCCGGCGCCTTCCCGTGTGCGGCCTGTGGTGTGAGCCCTCAAGGACGCATCCCCGGGGAATCCCGGCACATGGCAGGTACCGCAAGCCTCACGCCGGCACCAGGAGGCCACGACACCATAAGGCCATGAGACCGTTG
>JALQWE010000614.1 GCA_023258825.1 Planctomycetaceae bacterium
ACCGTAGTGCGGTGATGCCAGCAGCGTCTCTACTTCCTGACGCCATGCGGCATCAAAATTCTGTTCCGCCCGCGTCAGAAAGTCGCTGACCTGCTGAGGTGTTGGTGGAAGGCCAATCAGATCAAAGTAAAGCCGCCGCAGCAGTTCGCCGGATGAGGCACGCGTGTTGTGGGTCAATCCGCGGGTGGCAAGTTTCTGAGCCACAAAGGCGTCGATTGGATTTGTCGATGTGAGCCCGGGGACGGCGGGAATCGCTGGTCGACTGACGGGTTCGAAAGACCAGTGCTGAGTCCATTCGGCACCCTGTGCGATCCAGGTCTTCAGCAGTTGCTGTTCGTCCGCGGTGAGTCGCGCGCCTTCCGGAGGCATCTGGATGGCTTCGTCGGTGGAGGCGATGCGCTGCAGCATTTCGCTGTGATCGGCATCACCCGGAACAATCGCACTGGCCCCCGACTCAAGTTTCGCCGTGGCGGTGTCTCTGGTGTGCAGCCGCAATCCGCCTTCGGCCTTATCCGGACCGTGACAGGCAAAACAACGTCGTGCCAGCAGCGGCTTGATCTGTTGGGAAAAGCTGACTTCAGCCTGCTGTCCCTGAGCCAGGCCAGGGCCGATCAGCAGTATTCCGGGCAGCAGGATCCAGCGGAACAGGACGTTCATAGCAGAGCATTCCAGGCGGGAAGAATCGGCGGGACGGTCAGCGGTGAAGGATCATCGCACGACACCCGAAACAGGCAAGCAACAGAGAACAATGTCAGTCGCGGGGCCCGGACAGGCTGTCCACGCTGACCGCCAATAGTATGACGGGTTGCAGGGCGTTCGTCATGCGGAAAATCGGCCGCTTCGACAGCAAATGTTCAATGTTGATTTTTCTCAACGTGCCCGCAGACCGAAAAGTTCGTGCAAAAACCGATTTCCCGACCATGATTAATGCAGACTGATTTTTGAGAATTCGAGGCGGAAATGCCGGTTTTGCTCGCCCCCCGCGTCTGTCTGAGTCCTTTGTTCCCCGGCTTCAGGTTTCTGTGGTGGTCGGGTATCATGACGGAGTGGGCGGGGCGTTTGTGGTGGTTCGTGATGAGGTCGGCTGAGGTGTCTGCCCGCGCTGGATCGGGGAGGAATTGAGTGATGAGTGCTCGTCGATGTGGTCAACCGGGTCTGCTGCGCCTGCGGTCCAGTGTCCTGCTGGCGCTGCTGGTCGGCAGCTGTTTTGTCACGGCACCCACCACGGTGGCTCAGACTGTCCCGGCGACTCTGAATTTTAATCAGCATGTGCGGCCGATCCTGGCCAATCACTGCTGGAGCTGTCATGGTCGAGATGAAGCCGGACGGCAGGGCGGTTTGCGACTGGACGTGCGCAGTGCGGCGTTGCTGGCGGGTGACAGTGGTCAAACGGCGATCGTCCCCGGTCAGACACACAACAGTGAAGTGGTTCGAAGGATTCATTCCCCGGATCCGCAGGTGGTCATGCCTCCTCCGGAAACCCAGCGCCCCCTGACCGCGACTCAGCAGCAGATCCTGGAGCAGTGGATTGAGCAGGGGGCGGAGTACGAGGAGCACTGGGCCTTTCTGCCACCGGTGCGACCGGCCGTTCCGACGATTGCTGATCAGCAGTCGCCGCTGCATCCGATCGATGCGTTTGTTCTGCAGCGACTGCAGGCAGAACAGTTGACGATGTCACCACCCGTCGCCCCTGGTCTGTGGCTGCGTCGTGTGACTCTGGATCTGACGGGGTTGCCGCCGTCTCCCGAAGAGCAACTGGAGTTCGCACAGGATGTCCAGAAGCGTTCTCTGTCGGCCGCTCGTGAACGCGTGGTGGACCGTCTGCTTTCTTCCAGTCGTTATGCCGAACGCATGGCCATGCACTGGCTGGATCTGGCACGTTATGCGGACACAAATGGCTACAACAATGACGAAGTCCGGACTATGTGGCCCTGGCGAGACTGGGTGATTCGCGCCTTTGCGACGGGGATGCCGTACGATCAGTTTCTGACCGAACAACTGGCCGGGGATCTGCTGCCCAACCCGACGCTCAGCCAGAAAGTGGCAACAGGCTTCAATCGAAATCACGTGCTGACCACAGAAGGCGGCATTATTGAAGAAGAGTATCACTGGGAATACGTGGCGGACCGGATTCATACGACGTCGACCGTCTTCATGGGCCTGTCCATGCAGTGTGCTCGTTGTCATGATCACAAGTACGATCCTCTGTCGCAGCGTGACTACTACCAGCTGGCGGCATTCTTCAACAACGTGCCGGACCGGATTGTGTCGTACAGTCAGGGGCGGATGGCGGAGCCCTTGTTGCCGGTACCGTCTGAGGCTCAGCAGGCTGAACTGGATCAGTTGGCCCAGCGGCAGCAGCAACTGGAAACTCTGCTTGCGGAACGAGTGGGGCAGAGTGATGCGGACCGCGCCGCCTGGGAAGCCTCGCTGACCGACGCCGATTTTCAGCAGGCGGAATTGCCGGGCCTGGTGAATCACTTTGCACTGGATGAATCGGACGGTGACTTTCATGACCAGCGACAGCCAGCGGTGACGGCCGTCCTGCATGGTCCTCGTGAAACAGTGGCTGGTCGACATGCTGCCGGACTGAAGTTTGCGGGTGAGACGTGGCTGGCGGCCCAGGCGGTCGGGGATTTCGAAGCGGACCAGGCCTTTTCCACCGCGGCATGGATTCAGCTGACAACGCGTCAGGCCGCCACGGTGCTCAGTCGTATGGATGAGTCCCGGGGATTTCGCGGTTATGACGTGATTCTGGAAGACGCCAAAGTGGCCGCTCACTTCATCAGTCACTGGCCGGATCAGGCGATCAAAGTGGTTTGTGAGC
>JALQWE010000615.1 GCA_023258825.1 Planctomycetaceae bacterium
ACTGCGGGCGATGCCGCGGAAGAAAATCGTGGCGGATTCTTCCGCGTGCTGCGTCCAGCGCCGCGGAGTGCCGCGGATGAGTCGGTGTCGCGAAAATTGCTGTCCGAGACTGCAGACCCACAGACTCCCGTGGTACACCCGCGTGCCGTCGCTGCAGCGGCGCCAGTGGTGGATGCCGGACCGGGGTCCGGTGTTGAAGACAAGGTCGTCGACGAAAAGGTGATGCTGCCGATGTGGCGGGACGGTTCGCTGTTGATGGCCATTCAGGCCGAACGACGTAAGCAGGCCGGAAGCGGTGAAGGCGAGCGTGGTTCTGAGGCACGCAACCCGCTGCATTCGATGAGCTCCGGCGACGGTCCGCGTCGCGACGTGGCCCCAACAGCAGAATCGACGGGGGTTCCGGCTTCGCACAAGCCACAACTGCACACAGCGACTCGTACGCTGGCCCCGATCGAGGGCTCAGGTCAGAGCGAGCCGGTGGCCAAAGAATCGGAATCCGGAATGCCGGATCGATTTGCCACTCTGTTCACGCGGTTGCGAAACATTCGCGGTCAGAAACAGAATCCCAAACAGGACAACGCCTGATCGCCGGGCGTCCTGCCACGCTGTGTGAATGGCAGAGTTCAATCAGCAGGACGGTAAGAAAAGCGCACACCGACGACTGAAAACCGTGGATACGACGGGAACCAGTGAGCTCTCGGCAACTCCGCCTGCTCTGACTGGCGGGATGCGTGAGAATTGCACGTGCGCGGGGTGCCACGCTACATTCGCCGATGGACGGCCTGGTGTGACGCATCTGTTGGTGAGAAGTCGGAGGCTGTCCACGGCCTGGGAACGTGGAAGCACACTGATGAAACCGCGGCAACACCGTCAGCAAAGCGTCTGGTTCCGCGTGGTCTGCCTGCTTTGGATTCAGGCCAGCCTTGCGGCAGGGACGTCAGTTGTCCTGGCACAGGGATTTCCTGCGGAGCAGGCGGCGGCAAGGATGTCGGTGGCCGACGATCTGGACGTGCGGCTGGTGGCGTCAGAGCCCGTGGTGCGACAACCGGTCGCGCTGGAATTTGACCCGCGGGGTCGATTGTGGGTGATTCAGTATCTGCAGTATCCCAATCCCGAGGGACTGCAGCGCGTGCAGGTGGATCGGTACTCGCGAACGCAGTATGACCGGATTCCAGAGCCACCTCCGAAAGGGCCACGGGGAGCGGATCGGATTTCGATTCTTTCTGATTCGAATGCTGATGGCGTTCTGGATGTCGCACACGATTTTGTCAACGGACTGAACCTGACAACCGGGCTGGCCTTCGGGGATCGTGGTGTCTATGTCCTGAATGTGCCGTACCTGTTGTTCTATCCGGACCGCGATCAGAACGATCAACCGGATGCGGATCCTGAAGTGCTGTTGAGCGGATTTGGGATGGAAGACGCGCACAGCCTGGCCAATTCGCTGACGTGGGGGCCGGACGGCTGGTTGTATGGCTGTCAGGGCAGTACCGTGACGTCGGTGATTCGAGGTGTTCGTTTTCAGCAGGGTGTGTGGCGGTATCACCCGGAATCGCGCGAGTTTCAGCTGTTCTGCGAGGGCGGCGGGAATTCGTGGGGACTGGATTTTGACCCGCTGGGACGATTGTTTTACAGCACAAACTACGGCGGGTTCACTCTGGTGCACGGAGTGCAGGGCGCCAGTTATGTGAAATCGTTTGGTAAACATGGAGCCTTGCAGAATCCCTTTGCATACGGTTACTTTGAACACGCACCGCATGCGGATTTCCATGGCGGCCACGTGACCGTCGGAGGGATCGTGTACCAGGCCAACACACTGCCTGAACGCTATCGAGGTCGCTATGTGGCGGGCGACCTGCTGGGACACAGTGTGCAGTGGCATCAGGTGCAGCTGATGGGTTCGACGGTGCGAACGGAACATGGGGGAACGTTGCTGCAGGCGAACGACACATGGTTTGCCACATCGGATGTCACGACAGGACCGGACGGCGCACTGTATGTGGCGGACTGGCACGATGCGCGGATGGCGCACCCGGATCCGGATGCGGACTGGGATCGGCGCAATGGGCGAATTTATCGGATTGGTCCACGGGAATCGGATTCATCCGCAGCCGCCAACGGACCAGCCTTCACCGCGTATCCGGATGCGACGGTCCCGCAGTTAATGGCGGCGCTGCGGCATCCGAATCAGTGGCATGTGCGTCAGGCGCGGCAGGAACTGGCCTGGCGACGTCGCAGCGCGGGTGTCGCCGGGACCGAGCCGCGTTCTGCCGACAGCACGACCCCGGGTGACGACGTTGTGGCGACTCTGCAGCAGCAGGCCATCGGTGCGGAATCGGTGCATGAAGCGCTGCAGGCACTGTGGACACTGGCATCGATGGGACAGTTCAGGGAATCTCTGGCGCTGCCGTTGCTGGACAGTCCCCATGCGGCCGTGCGCAGCTGGACGGTACGTCTGCTGGGTGATGGTCGAGACATTTCTGTCGCGATGGCCCATCGTCTGGATGAGCTGGCAGAACTGGAGCCCGACGTGGAGGTGCGTCAGCAGCTGGCCTGCAGTGCGCGATTCTTTCCAGCGGAGCATGCGGTTCCAGTTATCAACGCCAATATTAATCGCGATGTTGATGGTGCGGACCCCTTTCTGCCGCTGTTGTGGTGGTGGGCCGTCGAACAGCACAGCGTCAGTGGTCGTGACGAGGTGCTCAAACGGTTTGTGCGACCGACGTTGTGGAATTCGCGTCTGGGACGTGACATCCTGCTGACACGTCTGGTGCGACGCTATGCAGCGGAAGGTACCGTCGCCGGCTGGGACTCAGTCCAACGTCT
>JALQWE010000616.1 GCA_023258825.1 Planctomycetaceae bacterium
CTGATGAAGTCGCTGAAGTCCCTGAAGCAGACGTTGTAGCAGTCCCCGATGCGGCTGACGAAGCTGTTGAGATGGACGCACCTGCGGTTGCTGATGAGGTCGCTGAAGTTCCTGAGGCAGATGTTGTAGCAGTCCCCGATGCGGCTGAAGAGGCCGTTGATGTGGATGCACCTGCGGTTGCTGACGAAGTTGCTGAAGTACCTGAGGTCGAGGTTCCACCAGCGACTGACGGGGCGACGGAAGTCCCTCGGCCAGCGACAGTGTCACTTGTGAAGTCGCCGCCAAGTGCAGAAGCACTCGCTGCGAAGTATGCGGAGAAAGAAGCCCTGCTCGGAAATCGAACTTCGCCGGAAGAGAAGGCTGATCTTCTGGAAAACCGAACTTCATCCGACATAAGTCCAATCGCAATTGGCTTGCCGGACGGTGAGGCTGAAGTTCCGGAAGTTGATGTCGTTGTCGTTCCCGATGTGGCCGAGGAGGCTGCAGAAGTGGACGCTCCGGCGATCGATGAGGAAGCTGCAGAAATTCCGGAAGTTGATGTCGTTGTCGTTCCCGATGTGGCCGAGGAGGCAGCAGAAGTGGACGCTCCGGTCATCGATGAGGAGGTAGCAGTCGATCCGCAGCCGACCGAACCGACGACGACCAAATCACTCGGAAAAACGCCTCTGACGGCCCAGCAATTGGCTGCCAGGGCTGCTGCGAAAGCGGCACTTTTGGGGAACCGAAGGTCGCGAGTCATCGATTCCGTAGCCCCCACTAGCAAGCCGGCTTCAGGCACTGCTGAGGGTCTTCCGGAAGCACCTGTCGGACGTAGTCCTTTGAAAAAGGTGGCGCCGGATAAAGGCCTCACTGCGGCAAAGTCCGCGGAGAAGGCGGCGTTGTTGGGCAACCGGAACTCGAAGGCAACCGGCTCGATTTCAGGGGCCAAAGCGGCCCCTGCCGGGACTGAGGAGGCGGTAGTTGTCGAGACAGTGATCACGGAGCCACTGGTGATTGAAACTGCGCCAGAGACGCAGGTTGATGCCGCTGTTGACAAGACAACAGTTGTGAGTGGAAAAGGCGGGCTCCGTTCCGCTCGAAGCTCTGTGAAACCAGCAGCGACTCCGGGTAAAACCGGCGTCAGCACTGGCAAAGGGACTTCGGGATCTGGTCGAGCCAGAAACGCTGCTGATCGAGGGCTGAAACGGCCGCGAGGAGAGCAGTGATACATAGGGCTTCCTGAGACTCGGCCCATCTTCCCTGTGAGGGTGTGCTGAAAACTGGACCAACATGGACCGAGAGGCCCGCGACGAAAGTTGCGGGCCTCTTGGCGTTTTGTTCCTGTGCCTGAAATAGCTGAGACAGGAAGTAAGTGAGGGACGCGTCGACTGCCTGTTGTAGCTCTGTGATTGGTGCTACAGCGCTGTGCTTTCTGCAGGTGAGGGGGCATGGCTTGAACTGAGTTTCGAGAGGATGGCTGGGGATGCTGCGAAACAGAGCTTGTAAAGCTCTCTGAACAAAAGGGCGTCGCGGCGTAAAGCAGAGTTTACAGGTTCTTTTTTCCGGTTGGATTTGGGATTGCCACATGGATGTGTTCTAAGTGGTGAAAAAAAGGTTGATAGCAGGAAAAACGGCCTGATTGAGTCGTGGAAATCATGTTTTTGCTCCAGAGGAGATAAAAGACTCATTATGTCCTGAATTTTCCGGGGCCTGAAGATGGATGGTTCGCGAACGGCGCTGCTTTTGCCTTGTTGAAGGCTGAACGCTGGTGGATTTTCCATTGGGGGGCGAATCATGTTTCGAAACGTCATCACTTCCATGCAGATCTGAAGAGGGCTCTTGTTTTGGTGGGGAACCGAGCAACTCAGGTGGTGCAGTGGATGAGGACAGTTTGGATTCAGATTTCCGGGGGAATACATGCGGCGGTTCGATTTGCGGTTTTTCATTCAGTTTTTGGGAAGGCAACGACATGTCGCATGTTGAGATGCATGCCTCCACATCAGTAACGGGTGCGGGGGAAGTGATACGACGTGAAAGATGCGGAGGCATCACGAGGATGCTCTGCGGGATAAAATCCGGCGGAAGCTGGATACGGGGGCTGAGACTGGCAGGGAGGTCGTTGGCGATACTGGGTGTAGCGGGAGTTAGTAGTGTGTCTGCTTTCGGGCAGGATGTGGCCTTTGTACCGGCAGTGGAATCGACGATTCCGATCAAGCCTACAGATGTCGTGGCTGCTGAGGGCGTTGGCGGGCGAGTAGTTGTAATGGACCCGGATGCGGGTTTTGGCAATATCGCCGCTGACAGTTTTTTTGCAGCGTCTGAGTATCGTGCGAAGGTCACGAACATACGAGCTCCGGGTGTATTTGGCGGCTGGACGGTGGATGTGGGAGACGTCGGTCTGCACATCAATGATTTTGCAATCCCGAATGGGTTTGGAAATGCGGTGGACCTGAACGGAACTCGATCCGGGTCTATTTTCCAGTCAATTCCCGTCAAGGTTGGCGTTCCCTATCGGATTCAGTTCCTGATGTCAGGGAACTGGACAACCAACCCTGGTCGTCCTCGAACTCTGACTGTTCGTTATGGGAATGAGAAGGCGACATTCACGATGAACAAGCCGGCCACATGGTCGGCTTCAAACATGCAGTGGGAATCGAAGACAATCGAGTTCACGGCACAGCGTGATGTGATCGGCTTGCGATTTTCATCGGACAGTGCCGGTATGCCGGATGGGCCGGTGATTTGTCAGGTTCAGGTGATGTCTCCCCTGACACCCCCAGGGCCGCTTAATTCGATTCCCGTTCCGCTGCCTCCGAATCTTTCCGAGTTCGTT
>JALQWE010000617.1 GCA_023258825.1 Planctomycetaceae bacterium
CTTCCTGTTTCGGTATCTCGCACGCGGCGTGTCTGAGGACGGGAGCCCGTCTGTCAGAAGTCGCCGACAATTTCGCCCTTCTTGCGAGTGATCAGGGCGGCGAAGACCGACTGAGCCATGTTTTCGCTGACAAATTTCACAGAACCGTCACACAGGGCAAACTGACACCCACCAGTGTGAAAGCTGTGGAAACCATTGCCTCGCATGTTGGTGCACATGGCACACGGACCACCGTTGCCGGTACCGTCGTACAGAGAGCCCTGCAGCCAGTTTTCAAAGACCAGAGCATCGGCCCATGAACCGCCATTGGTCTGGCCCAGAATTGCAGGTAAGCCTACGGCAGGCTGGCTCTTATAGAAGATCTTGACGCCCCCAGTGCGTTCACCAAACATGAACGTGTTGGAAGTCCCATCGGTCAGGTCACGCATGCGGCTGGTGCTGCCGCCGAGGCCCGCGGCGACAAAGACACCTTCACGGTCGCCACCGGCGTTGTTGTTGTAGGCCAGATTGGCGTAGGTCCCACGAACTCCGGTCGTCCCGCCGTAGTCGGTTCGGCCACCTTTCCAGGTGCAATTCGCTGCCGGATAGCCTCCGCCGAAGGCGCCGGCCGGATAGAGATAGTCGTCCGTGGTTGGTCCCGGGCTGGATGGGCACAGAAAGGCCTGAATAACCGTCGCAGCAGCAGCGACATTCTGGGCCTGCTTCACTGTGTCATAACCTGTCGGACCGTTGAACATCGGAATCGATGAATCAATCTGCTGATACAGATTGGCCTGCTCAATGTATGGCAGAATCATCGTGTACAGGGAACGAGTCGACTGGTTAGGAGGCGCGGCGATGTATCCCGGAGGAAACATGTTGGCTGTGTCGTGGTAATTGTGGACTGCCAGTGCGATCTGCTTGAGGTTGTTTTTGCACTGAGTCCGACGCGCTGCCTCGCGGGCCTGCTGGACCGCTGGCAGCAGCAATGCCACGAGAATTGCAATGATCGCAATCACGACCAGCAACTCAATCAATGTGAAGCCTCGAATCTTACGCTGGGTGGGACGCATGGGAAGTCTCCTGAAAAACCATCGATTATTCCAGCGGGTAGTTTCTCCTGTGAAATTCCCGCGGGGGCCATTGTGAAACGTCGTCTCTCAAAAAAAAAGACATCCGGAACAGTTTTTTTTCGCAACTGCTGGTCTGCCCCGCAAGGAAACTGCAGACCTGTCGGGACAAGGTGGCCGTGTCAAGGCCTGTTCGGGGGGATTTTTTACCGGTTTTGCGAACACAGAGTTCTTCTTCGTCTCCGGCGATTCCGAGTCCCGTTTTGTTTCCGAGTCGCAGGCATCAGGAAACAGTTAGTCGGCGGATGGGCCACCTAGGAAGATGCCCCAGCCAGTCTTTTCGGCAGGATTTGTTGCTCAGAAACGGTCTACATGGACTTCCGCCCGGGATTTACACACAATTCAATGGATAGAAACGTCCTTTATGACCAATCGGATCGGACTGAACTACCGTCTGGGTGGTTTTCTTACTTTTCTGAATTCTGGACTGCTCTGACCATGCTTCGGATCATTGTGCTGTGCCTGTTGCTGCTGGTTCCGGTTCCTGCCGGGGCGCAGGACGCGTCGCCAACTGAGGTGATGTTTTCGAGTGAGCTGATTTTTCCGCTTCATCCTCAACACAATCATGCGCCGGGCGTTGCGGAACTTCAGAACGGTGACCTGGTTGTTTCGTGGTACCGCGGGTCCGGTGAACGAACCGCGGATGATGTGGCCGTGTGGGGGGCCCGTTTGGCAAAGGGCGGGACAACCTGGAGCGATGCATTTCTGATGCACGACACGCCCGGCTTTCCTGATTGTAACACCGCCCTGATGACAAATGCGGAAGGACATCTGGTCCTGTTCTGGCCAGTCATCGTGGCCAATACCTGGGAATCCTGTCTGACCCGGATGAAGGTCAGTCGTCATCCCACGACCGCGGGCCCTATTCAGTGGGATTCTGAGCAAGCACTGCTGCTGAAGCCGGCCGATTTTTCAGCCGAGGCCATCGCCGCGCTGGACGAACAGGTCGCCGCCCTGCCCCCGTTGCCGGAAAAAAACAGAAAGTCGATTCAGGAGGCACGGGACAGGCTGAGCCAGAAGTTGTATCAGAGACTGGGGTGGCAGCCGCGGTGTAAGCCCACGGTCCTGCCCTCCGGCCGGATTCTGCTGCCTCTGTATACCGACACATTTTCACTGTCGCTGATGGCGATCAGTGATGACGGTGGCCAGTCGTGGTTTGCCGGAAAGCCGACGCTGGGGTTCGGGGCCATCCAGCCGACAGTGCTGAGACGCAACGATGGCACACTGGTGGCCTGGATGCGCGAAAATGGGTTTTCGGGGCGAGTTCGCGTTGCTGAATCCACCGATGACGGCATGTCGTGGGGACCGGTGACCAGCTCGAATCTGCCCAATCCCGGCTCGGGCCTGGACGGCGTTCGTCTGCAGAACGGGCATTGGTTACTGGTTTACAACGACACAACGTCCGACAGAAACCGACTGGCGGTGAGTGTGTCCGTGGACGAAGGTGTGACGTGGAAAGCCACTCGACATCTTGAAGATCAGCCGTCCGGGTCCTTCCACTATCCCTGCGTGATTCAGGGGGCAGATGCACGAGTTCACGTGGTCTACAGCTATTTTGCCGAGGGTGGAAAATCCATGAAGCACGCCGCCTTTACGGAAGCGTGGGTCCTGGAACAGCCGTAATTTTTCCAGGGTTGGCCCTGCTCTGACGCTTCGTGCGAGCAGTTGTGCAGGTCGTGAGAGTTCATGCGGTACCCGATCA
>JALQWE010000618.1 GCA_023258825.1 Planctomycetaceae bacterium
CCGACTTGCTGCGGCTCGAAGTCTGCTGCGGCAGTTGCAGGTTCCTGATGATCGTGCCGTCTCTGTACTGAGCGGTGGTCAGCAGCAGCGATTGGCGATTGCCCGCGCTGTCGCCCCGGGAAATCAGGTTGTCCTTTATGATGAGCCAACTTCCGGGCTGGACATCGGGACGGCACGCGGAGTGGCGTCGTTGATTCGACAGACTCACGAGGCTTATCGCCGAACGTCGATTGTCGTTACGCATGATTACGCGACGCTGGCGGCCATTGCAGATCGCATACTGATTCTGGATCACCAGCGACAAACACTCGATGAAGTACCGCGTGAATTCTGGAATCAGTTGCCGGAGAGGCTGGGAGCTCCTCCTGATATGGCTTACACCGCTCCAGTGCCTCGCAGGATGAGCAGCCTCGTGGGGTGGATCGCCGGGATCCTTGATGGAGCTGGGCAGTTTGCGCTCGACATACTGCAATTGCCGCTGACCTTGTTGCCTGTCTGGAGAAGTATTGGCTGGGGACTTCGCTATTCCGGGTACTATCTCTGGCTTGTCGCAGGGCCCTCGGCCTGCCTGTATGTTGCCGTCGCCTGCATGATCCTCGGATATGTAGCGCAGGATTTCGTGTTCCGTTACCTGCCTTTTCGCCAGTTTTCAGAGCCCCTGCTGACTGAGAATCTGCTGCATGCGACCGGGTTCTCCCTGTTCCGATTTCTCGTTCCAATCCTGTCGACTCTTCTGATCGCTGCCCGGTCTGGTGCAGCAGTCTCCGCTGACGTGGGAAGTAAGGTGTACGGCCACCAGCTTGACGCACTCCGATGCCTCGGAGCGGCCCCGGACCGGGTGCTGAGAACACCGATCCTGTATGCCTTCGTGCTGGGAACTCCCCTGCTGTGTCTGCTGGGGTATTTCACCGCTGCGAGCAGCGCGGCGTTTGCATTTCTGCTGACGCACCCTGAGCCCGGGCTGGCCTTCTGGGATGCTCATTTTCACAAGGAGTTGGTTTCAGAGGGCCGTTTTTTGTACCGAGGTACAGGGTGGCTGATGTGCAAGCTGTTGCTGTGTGGTGCGGGCATCGCAGTTGTCGCATGGCGACAGGGACGAAGGCCAAAATTATCAAGTGCTGATATCAGTCGTGGAGTCACCAGAACGATTCTCTGGTCCACACTGCTGGTTCTTGGGGTGCACTTTCTGTTCTCGCTGTATGAGTTTCAGGCGAAGAAATAGCCTCATGCCTGAGGGTGAGATCTGCCCCGTCTAGTTTGTTCGTCCCCATCAAAAGCCTGATTCAGAGGCAGAGACCGAGTGCGATGGGACGCTTCGCATATTCGTCGGGCAGATTGGGAACGCTGATGCGTTGCGTTCCACTTCCGGACTTTTCAACTGAAATATGTCGCGGTAGACGTTGAACGGAACTCAGGAGGTGCTGCCGCAGTCTGCCGTGAATCGCTGAGGCAGTCCTCGACGTTCCAGTTCTTCGTTCAAAACGGTGTGGTAGTACGCGAGGCGAACGGAAGCATCATCGAGGGAACCGCCGAACGATCTTTTTTCCTCAAGGTAAATTCGCGGTACAGCAAATTCCCGAATTCGCCAGCCGAGGTTGGCTGCCTGAACCCAGAGTTGCAGGGGCATGGCATATCCGGTGACGGTGATATCAAGGTCCGCAAGAGCGCTGACTCGGTAAGCTTTGAAGCCACAGAATGCATCTGTGATGGACAGCCCAAGTTTTTCATTCAGGCACGCAGTAATCCTGCCGTTAATCGCCCTCCGATCCTCTGGTGCAGAATTGTCTCCGGTAAATTCACGAAGATAGCGTGACCCGGAGATCATGTCGGCCGGGGCATATTCGTCGTTGATGAGTTGCGCAATTTCAGTCACGAACTTTGGTTGGTGCTGCCCATCGCAGTCCATCGTCACCAGTGTGTCGAAACCGTGACTAATCGCGTACTCAAACGCTGTTCTTAACGCAGCGCCGTACCCTCTGTTGGGGCGATGACGCACCACATCTATCCCCTGAATCTCAGCGAGACGCTCAGAGGTTCCATCGGTTGATCCATCATCCACAACAAGAACCTCGCTGACATGCGACAGGAGTTCATGAAGAACCTCTTCCACATGTCCGACCTCGTTGTAGACCGGCAAGGCAGTCAGAATTCGTGATTTCATATTCAGATCCTATTCCGGTGACGCTGGAAGTCAAATAGCCAGGGAAAACGTACAGTTTGACGAACAAGTTCCCCTCTATTGACGAACCACCTGTCGACCGCAAGCAAGGTTCCAGCAGGAGGCAGCGTTTCCTGAAGTGTTTTTGTGTGTTGCCACAACTATTTGTGATGCCCCTGCGAGTCGTCGCTGCATGATTCAGGTTATCGGATTTTGGCCCCAAGGACTTGCCCTACCCTTCCTATGCCCATCGGAAACACTCGGTGTTGCACGAAAAAAGTCCAGCGGCGGCTATGAACTTTGGAAACGAATTTGCAGATCGGAGAAGGCGCAATCTAAAGGTGCTACGGTGGATTTCGGACGAAGGCAATCTTGAGACGTCGGGGGATCTCGCCCCGGGAAGTCGTGGCGCGACGGGCCGGACATTTCCGCTCGTCAGAGACCCTGGATTTGCTGAAAATCGCCAAAAAACAGGAATAAGCTGCAGCGCGAATGCCTTTCTTGTGTTACTGCTGAGACGCGCACGAAAGACTACGCGGCTCAAACTTGTGGCTGCGATGCCGGCAGAGTACCCGTCAAAGTATTCCACTACGGCTCAGGTGGATTGATTCTGGATTCTGCAGGCTCTTCGTGCATGGCGACTGCAAG
>JALQWE010000619.1 GCA_023258825.1 Planctomycetaceae bacterium
GGCAACATGTTGCTGCGATATCTGGGAGAAAACGCAGAGGCGTTGCCATTCAGTTTGTTCCGGGCCGTGGCTGTCTGTCCTCCGGTGAATCTGCATCACTGTGCAACACGTCTGAATCAATCGTCCGCCGGTCAGCGATACGACTGGTATTTCACGCGTCGGCTGATCAGTCAGATTGCCGAATCACCGCAATGGCGTGATCATCTGCCGCTGGCAAAGATCCGTCGTCCGCCGCGTCGCCTGTATGACTTTGACGAATTGTACACAGCCCCGGCTTCGGGGTTTGAATCGGCGGACGAGTACTACACGACGGCCTCATGTGCCAGCTATATCAGCCGCATTCGGGTCCACACGACCATTCTGGCTTCGCAGGACGATCCGGTGGTGTGTTGCCAGCCTCTGGCGGAACTCCAATTGCCTCCCAATGTCACTCTGTGTCTTACGAAACACGGTGGCCATCTGGGATTCATCGGTCGGTCGGGAGTTGATCCGGATCGTCGCTGGATGGACTGGCGCCTGCTGGACTGGCTGATGGAATAGGCCGGAGCCACGGTTGAGCCGTCGCCCCGCCTGAGTGGGTTTCGTGTCGCTGTGCCAAAGTAGACTAGCGAAACAGCTCGTCGCCGAATGGGTGAAGGGAATTGAGACCACCGGGTTTAGGCAGCGCGGCGAGGAACAGTTCTGCCAATCGAACGTCCTCTGCGGTGGTCAATTTGATATTCATGGGCCAGCCGTCAACGACGTGCACGGGGTGTCCGGCGGCTTCCACGAGTGAGGCGTCATCGGTAACGGAGGCGAGTTTGCGGCAGATCGCAAACGACTTCTCAAGGACGCTGCGTTCGAAGACCTGAGGAGTTTGTGCCTGCACGAGACCGGTGCGATCGACGGTTTCTGTGATCGCTCCTGACGCGTTGACGCGTTTCACGGTGCTGCTGATGCGCAGGCCTGGAATTGCCGCCTTGTATTGGATGGCTGCGGTGAAGACCTCGTCGATCCATTTGGCCGTCAGCAGGGGGCGAGCAGCGTCGTGGACGGCAATGAACTCGGCTTCCGGGCGGACGGCCTGCAGTCCTTTGAACACACTTTCTGCACGCGAGGCACCGCCGGTGACGACCTGCAGATCCATAAACGCGAGATTTGCGCGATAGGTTTCCCGAAACCATTCGAGGTCATCGGGGGCAACGACGAGGATTGTCTGGCACACGTCCTCCCGACTGAGAAAGTGTTCTGCGGTGCGAACCCAGATCGGGCGTCCTTTGAGGTCTATGTAAGGCTTCTTTTTCTGAAAGCCTGTCATACGAGTACTGCTGCCGGCGGCCGGCAGAATGACTGCAAATCGGGACATGGTCGAAGAGATTTCTGAGCGATAATCCCTGCCGGAGGCACCACGGAGTCTACGTGTCCGGAGTGATCGCCTGCTCGGGAATATCGTATTGACTGGTCAAGGGAATGCTGTGCAGCGGCTGCCTTGAATGCTGTCAGACTCAGAGTCATTCCGAAACGCTGAACGTGAGCGCGGAAATCTGTGCAGAGATGCGACGACTGAGAACCTGATCCGGCAAAGGGCGGTCACCGTGCAACATTGAAGATGGTACCGCGCCGAGCATCAGGCAATCAACCGCAGCGGTGTATTGAGCGATCACGTCGACGATCGCATTTGCGCGGTGATTTCGAGGCAGATGCCAGCGTTGTGGTTGTGTCGACGATGCGCAGGTCTGGTGAGCTGTCCCAGGGGTTCGATGAACAGTGTCGGTATTCGGAGGAGTTATTCGGATTTCAGCATCACGTGGCTGAAAGGTCCTCATAGATTTCAGCCAGCAAGTTCGGTAGAGCGGGGCGGAGGCTAAACGCAGGATAGAAAACGGACGACAATATCTGAAGACCGGGGCGTTTCTGCTCAAACGTGGACAGTTGTCTGTTTGGTGGTTTCGCCATTGAAAACGCGGAGCCCACGTTTCATGGGAGCAAAATGGGAGTGTTTGCTGGTTGAACACTGTTTTGCCATCTCTTCCGCGCCATTTCGCTGATGCGCGACGGACGCTTCGGGCGAGCGAAGTTCCAACTGAGCTGGTGAATGTTCTGGTCCTGCTATCTGCTGTGTGGGGGGATTTTCACTCAATAACGTCCGAAGGTTTCGGGACATGTCAGGCGTCCCCCCCGATCGAAAAAATCGTCACAGACGGACAATTCCAAAGCGTTCAACCTATCGGTGGTACGAGAATTCGAAAAACCGCGATCTTCTGCCGATGATAGCTTTCCCAGCCCAGTCTGCTTGCTTAGTCTGGTGCCGTCTGGATTTTTAGACGGTCGTGTCTGGTCTGCAGGGCGATTGTCTTGTGTGGCTTTTTCTGGCAAACAGAGTCGCGACAGCGTACCCGGATATCGCAATCCGAATGTGCAGAGTTTCCCGGCCGCGCATCGATTCCGAATCACTACTGACGAACACCGAGCCATTGTTGTCGAGTCGCTGCCGGGGTCATCGTGATACCGCGTTCCGGTATTGCTTCTGCAGGGCGGGAGATGGCTCCGGAGTGTAGTTGGGTTCAGATTGTTTCCCGCTGGCTGGCCTGAGAGACGGCCGCTGAAAAGCCCCCGGGTATCTGTGGCACACATGGAAACAAAGTCAGCAATGTCAGATAGTCGACGACTCGAAGGCACCGAACTCGGCTGCTCACCCAAGCCATCCTGCAATTCGACTGAATCCCCGGACCCGGAATCTAACGCACTCACGCTTTCACAGCTCCCGCAGATCAGTGGAGGGTACATCCTCGGCAACAACACGGGCGTTACGGGCAATGTGAC
>JALQWE010000620.1:0-2401 GCA_023258825.1 Planctomycetaceae bacterium
GCTGCACACCGTTGGCTGGATCGGTGATAAATTCCTGACGCGATGCATAGATCTGCAGTGATCCCTCGTTCATTCGGCCGAAGTGGGTACCAACCGTCAGTGCCTCGCGAACGTCATGAGTCACAAAAATGGCCGTCAGTTGGGAAATGCGGCGGAGCTGGCAGAACACCGTCTGCAATTGCTGACGGGTCTGAGCATCAAGGGCACTGAATGGTTCATCCAGCAGCAACAGCCGTGGCCTGGCGATCACAGCCCGGGCGAAGGCCGCTCGCTGCTTCTGACCACCGGACAACTGATGCGGCAACTTTCTGCCCTGATCCTTCAATCCAGTGGCCTCCAGCACAGATTCCACGCGAGTCGACAGGGCAGCTTCGGGCACACGTTTCATGCGCAGGGCAAAGGCGACGTTTTCAAACACGGTCAGATGTTCGAACAGCAACGGTTCCTGATCGAGGTACAGAGCGACGTCGATCCCGACCTCCGTGGTGTCCGAATTCCGATCCGCAGAAGCGCGTGCGAGGGCCACTCGGCCGGACGAAGGCGTGAGCATGCCTCCGATGGCTTTCAGCAGCGTCGATTTGCCGCAGCCCGATGGGCCGCAGATCACCAGCGTCTCGCCCGTGCGAACCACCAGCTCCACGTTGCGCAGAATCGTGGCCGCCCCGAACTGCACGGTCAGCCCCTCCACACGCAGTTGTTCAGAAACGGCCTGCACACTGGATTTCGCGGCCGCGACATTCGGGGAACCTTCAGGATTCACGGCAGCTCCTTCACGAATGTCGCATCGGTCGGAGATTCCACAAGTGGAAACGCCATCAGTCGATCCCGCAGAAACAGAAAGGCAACGGCCAGCAGCGATGGCAGTGTCAGCAGTAACGAGGCAAGTGCCGCCTGATGAATACTGGCCTCCCGAATCAGGGCGAACAGTCGCAGCGTCAGTGTGGAAACATGTCCGCCGCCGATCATCGAAACCAGACCGTAATCCAGCCACGAAAACAGCCCCGTCTGCACCAGACACACCGGGAGCAGCGGACGGCAGTGTGGCAGCACCACGTGTTGCCAGACCCGCAGCGTCCCGCCGCCCAGCGTGCGAATCAGGGATTCCTCGCGGTCGGTTCGGTGCGTCCACAGATCCATAAAAAAAATGGCGGCGAAGGAGGTGGCAAACAGTGTCTGGGCCAGAAGCACGCCGGTCAGAGTGCCCGCCAGCCCAAGGCGAATGAACAGGTCATAAAGGCAGACAGCGGCCACGACCGGTGACATCACCCACGGCAGAAACACCAGAAAAGCCGGAATCGCTGAACGCACCTGCCTGAGGAGACGACTGATCAGCAGCCCCGCCAGCGTCGCCAGCACCGCCACCGTCAGACTGAGGAGCAGACTGGTCATCAGGCTGCTGAGCAACAGTTGTCGCTGGGTCAGCAGCATGCGCCATGGCAACAGATTGAGAGTCTCTGGAAGCACCGACGGATACTGCCAGCCGACCCCCAGCGACAGAACCAGCAGCACGGCCCACGGCAGCAGCAGACACATGGCGGGCAGGAAAACATGCGGCCATTGCTGTGCTCGACTGGGTGTGGTGTCCGACGCTGCCTGAGCAGCAGGTTGGATTCCCGAGCGATCATCCACGGCGAAACCTCCGGAAGGCAAAGCCGGCTGCGAGGAATGTCACCAGTCCCAGGTACCCCGTGGCGTACACAAAGGCCAATGGCCGCCTCTCCGGCGCGTACTGCCCGGAACTCTGCTGAATCAGCACAGACAGCATCCGCGGCGATTGCACGCCCAGTAATAAAGGCACTTCCCAGGCCGCAAGGTTCCAGAGCAGACACAGCAGCAGCAACGCTGGACTGCGGCGAACCAGCAGAGGCATGGCAATCGTCCGCATGGCCTGCCAGCGCGTCGCGCCAAGTTGACGAGCCAGCTGCAGGCAACGGTCCAGTCGCGCAGCCCGCCATGATCGCACATAAAACAAAATCAGCAGCGGGCAAGTGGAACACAACAGCCCCAGCGACAATCCTACCGACCAGCGATCATTCACCAGCGCCGGGAAGTCAGCGGGCCCCCGCACCAGTCCCAGCCAGTACCCCAGACGCGAGATCACTCCGCCACGCCCAAGAATCTGCAGCATCAGAAATCCGAGCACTCCCGGAGGCGTACTGAGTGGAATCAGCAGCAACAGCAGCAGTCCAGGCTGAGTGCGCAGCGACGTCCAGCCACACACCAGCAGCAAGGCGATGGTCGCACTGAAGACTGTGACCACGCCGGCCAGCAGCAGGCTGTAACCCAGACTCTGCCACAGCTGCGCTCCCGACAAACCCTCCACCCAGTAGGCCTGCGTCACCCCGCGCTGCAGAATGTCGGTCCACCCCAGACTGCACGCAAGGCTGTAACCAAATACCCA
>JALQWE010000620.1:2411-2783 GCA_023258825.1 Planctomycetaceae bacterium
GCAACCGGACCATCAGCACCCAGCCGATCGCCAGTTCCTTTGGGAAGCGCTGCAGTGGCTGTTTAGTGGTCACGCTCGATCAGCTCTCGTCGAAAATCTTCATGCAGGCGAATCATGATTTCCGGCACGGGTTCGGCCAGTGCCCGCTGACGCAGTTCATCACGCGCAGGAACACGCTCACGACCTTCGATCGCGGAAAATCGCTGCGGCCAGTCGCCCGGAAGCCGCTCGGTGGCCAGCACAGTCCCGTCCCCCCAGACCGCGGGCCTGGCCTTCTCCAGCTGAGCCTCGGGGGAAATCAGAAAATTGATCACCACGAGCGCGCCGGCCGGATTGGGGGCATTGCCGGGAATGCCGAGGTAGTGGGAATTG
>JALQWE010000061.1 GCA_023258825.1 Planctomycetaceae bacterium
ACCGACACCGGGTGCCAAACCCGAAACTCCGACAACATCACGTCCGACGATTCACCCCTCGCGACTCAACACAGCCGGCCAGCCCAGTCAATAACACACCCCGAAGCGTTTTCCCGCGACTCCCTCGAATCGCCACCGCCTGAAGTTTTACGACGGATTCCCACCACGACGCAGTTCCTCATAGCGAAACGCCAGAGCCGGAAAATCAGTTGCTCCCCCACTCAATGCCATCAGCAAACACCAACCGAACCGGCAGATTCCGCCGGCAAACACCTGCTGCGACCGTTGATTTGGGCAATCAGTGCAGAACCGGCAGGAACCAAAAAGACAGAATTGCTTATCCAGGTGGCACGACCCATCCGATCATTCCTGTGTGCTGCTCTGTTGCGCAGACCCGCAGGTTAACGCTCTCACGTTGACTAGCGAGAAACGTGCCGATTGAGCATTCAAGGACTTCCGGTGTTGGCGTTCGCCGGAAGCATTCAGCGTCCGAGCGTTTGAGACAGTGAACCACCGGGACGGTTTCCCAGCAGTACGAGGGCGGTCCGAAACGGAAGGTACCTCACGGAGGAGAACTTTCATGCGAAAGTACGGTAAGTGGTTACTCGTGCTGGGGGTGATGGCGGCCAGTTCGGCTGCTGCCAGCGCAGACGGATTTCTTGGCGGCTTCAAGCCGCAACTTCCCTTCTCCGGCACCGCCGAGAAGGCCAAAAATCAGGAGCTGGCGAACGAAGTTGCCAACTCCCTGAAGAGTGCTCAGGTCCGAGGCACCGGGATCGAAATCGAAGTCCGGGATGGCGTCGCTATCCTTGAAGGCAAAGTCAGCGATCCAAGTCAATTGTCCCTCGCACAGCGAGCCGCAGGCACTGTGCCGGGAATTGAACGGGTCGAAAACAATTTGAAGTACATTCCTCCATCGGCTGGGCAGGTACAACCCGCAGCAGCTGATGCCGCAGGAGTAAAAGCCGCCGCAGTGACTCAGGCGGCCGCCACCCAGGCTCCCGAGCGAAAATCGGTGATCCAGAGGGTGAGCGGGACAAATCCGGAACCAGCTAAGGCAGAGAACAACTCCGCCGTGGCTCAGAAGATCGCTCAGTCTGTGGCAGACGCCGGCCTTGTCGGTTACGACGTCGAAGTCCGCTACAGCGGTGGAACAGCCACCCTGCTTGGTCAGGTGGGCTCTGCAGCAGAACGTCAGGCTGCCAGCAAAGCAGCTTCCGCCGTCCCTGGCGTGCAGAAGGTCAACAATCGCCTCACGGTGGCAAACCCCGTCGCCCAGACTGGCATGCCCTCGGCCGGCCCGGCACCGATGATGGTTCAGGGGCAGCCAATGATGCATCCCGCAATGCAGGGGCAGATGATGCCTCCGCAGGGAATGATGATGGGCCCGGGAATGCCTCCAACCGCGACCGGATATGCACCCACCAGCTTCAATCATCCCAATCTTCCGAACCATGCATGGCCCTCATACGCCCAGTATCCGAACTCGGCCGCTGTGAGCTACCCCACGCAGTACAGTGCCAGTGCCTGGCCGTACATCGGTCCCTTCTATCCATACCCACAGGTTCCGATGGGATGGCGTGAAGTCTCCCTGGAATGGGACGATGGCTACTGGCAGCTCAATTTCAACAAGGAAAAGGACAAATGGTACTGGGCCTTCAATCCCAAAAACTGGTAGATTGAGCCCGTCCTGATGTCTCAGACGACTCGCTGACTCAAGCCCTGAAGGTCAATCACCTTCAGGGCTTTTTTTTGCGCGACTTGCCGCACCACTCAGCGATCGATTACCAGTTCCCGTGCAGGTGGTCCCGACTTTTCTGCCCGACTTCTGGAAGAACTTCGCACGCCCTGCTACCCTGTTCCACATGCTGCAGTTTTTTCTTAACCCATGGATGTTGACAGGGCTGCTCGGCATCTCTCTGCCAATCATCGCACATCTGCTCAGCCGACGACGTTTCGATGTGGTCGAGTGGGGGGCTATGCAGTTTCTGAATCCATCCCGAAAGACGCGGCGACGACTCAGACTCGAAGAACTCCTTCTGCTCCTGCTGCGAATCGGACTTGTCACCGCCATCGTGCTCGCCGCGACGCGACCATGGATTCCGGGCGGCTGGCTCTCGGCCTATCGCTCGTCCGGCTCGCGTACCGTCGTACTCGTCATTGATGGCTCGAACTCGATGTCCAGAACTGACGGTGTCAACACTCTCCACCATCGGGCAATCCGACGAGCCACAGAGTTTCTGCAGTCTCTCGGCAGTGACGATTCTGTCGCCGTCATCGACGCCCGTGACCAACCCATCGCACTGGTACCATCACCGCTCAGCGATCTCCAGACCGTCACAACAGAACTCTCGAAAATCCCATCCCCGGCCGGTGCCTGTGCCATCCTCCCGGCGCTCGAGAAAGCCATCGGAATTCTTGGCCGTTCCAGTGCTGCCACTCGTGAAATCGTCGTGTTCTCTGACCAGCAGGGAAATAACTGGCACACTCAGCAGGAAGCCGACTGGAAACGGTTTGACGAACTCCTGAAACTCCCGTCAGTTCGGCCACGTGTCTGGATGGTCAATGTCAGCTCTCAATCGGCGCCTGTCCGACGAAATCTTGCTGTGGGCAAAGTCACGATATCCCGCGAAACAACCGTCCCAGGCTTCCCCGTACGCATCCGAACGGACATCCGCAATTCCTCCGATACCGAAACGTCCGTTCCCGTAAGACTGCTACTCGACGGACAACCGCTGGCCGGTCAGCAACAGCAAATCAGCATCGCCCCAAACTCAGAAACCCGAGTCGAATTTGAGTACACGCTGCGGACCGCCGGCAATCACGTTCTCAGTATCGAAGCAGCCCCCGCAGACGACGCATGGACCATCGATAATCTCCGCCACGTCGCCATCCAGGTGGAACCATCTCTTCCTGTGCTGTTGATCAACGGAAGCAGCACGTCTGTCGCATCCGATCAGGACACGTACTTCTCACAACTTGCCTTCTCCTCAATCGAAGACGGTACGCCCTGGGTCACGACCCGAGTCCTTGACGCGGCTGAAGTTCAGCCGGCCGATTTTTCCAGCGTGTCCGCCGTCATCTGCTGCAATGTTGCCAGACTCTCACCGGCAGCGTCCTCAGCACTCGCAGAATTCGTGGCCCGGGGAAACGGACTCGTCATCGCCTGTGGTCCAGCAACCACGGCAGAATCATTCGACGCCTGCTTTGTTCAGTCCGGCTTGATGACTCCGCTTCAGGTGCTCAGAAATCGGGACGCCGCGCCCCAGGCAGCAGAACTTGTGCATGTCGCTCCCTTGTCCATCCAACCCGGCTGGCTTGAACGGTTTCGCTCTGACCCATCACGCAGCTTTCTCAAAGCCACCTTTCAACGATGGACCGTGTTTCGCTCTGGTCCCGCATCGGCTGTTCCACCCACGTCCGTCAGAGCAGCCATTCCCAATGCCGGCACACAGCAGGATTCCGGCAATCCCACGGCAACTCCCGCACCAACAGCATCCGCAGCAGCCCCGCAATCGTCGCCACCTGTCGTGCTCGCTCAGTTGACTTCCGGTGATCCACTGCTCATGGAACTGAGACACGGTAAAGGCTGTGTACTACTCCTCACCAGCACACTCAATCGCCTCTGGAATGATCTGCCCACGCGTGCCGATTTCGTTCCCTTCCTTCATGAAGCCATTTTTCATACCACATCAGTCCGAAGTTCCCGCAATGTGATGGCTGGCGAGTCACTCGTGATGACCGTCCCCAGGCCACCGAAAACGGCAAAGCGGCAAATCCCCGAAAACCCTGCACCTGACGCTGCTCAGATGAGAACGGAAACGCAACCTGAAGAACTCCTGCCATCATTGAGATTCCGGTTTGTGACACCCGAT
The DNA here is from genome assembly GCA_023258825.1 of Planctomycetaceae bacterium. Classification (GTDB taxonomy): domain Bacteria; phylum Planctomycetota; class Planctomycetia; order Planctomycetales; family Planctomycetaceae; genus SXXK01. Next base: position 3,876 of record JALQWE010000061.1, read on the forward strand.
GGTCAGGTCCGGGAACCCGAATCAGATTCCAGCAGTTCACCGCCGTCAGGCATCCTCCCGGGACCAGTCATTCCCGGAGTCTACAAGGCCTCCGTGCTCAGCGATGGCAACAACGCCCTGGCGGAACAATCGTTCGTCGTCAACTATGATCAGTCCGAAGATCAATACGAAGCGCTCACCCCCGATGATCGGGCACGACTCACCACAAACGATCGCGTTCGCTTCACAGAATCGCTCGAAGAACTTCGCAAACGCATGTATGGCAAAGAATCCATCACAGAACTCTGGGCCGCTCTCATCAACATCTTTCTTCTTTTCCTCGTGGCAGAACTGCTGCTGACACGGCGCATCATTCTTCGCGGACACGGAGCGGACTCCGCTGTGGCTGATTCCAGCAATCGCACCTGAACTCTGACCACAAGCCCCGGACGGTCGCTTGCCCCAGAGGCTCTCCCCGTCAAGGCATATTCGCCCGCCCCGAACAGTCCCAACCGCAGCAGCCGGACACTGCGGCTGCTGACGGTGACCGCAAACTCGCCACAGAAACTCGCCCGGAAGTGGACGCAACGCCGGTGGTTGCCTGATTCCAACCCCAGCAGGTCGGATTATCAGTGCTGCTCAATACCATTCGACGGCCCATCATCGTCAGACTCCTCGTCCTCCGGCAATCCAGCGGCAAACCACGGGTAAATCGCGGGGACAACCAACGACGTCAACAACGTGGATGTCACCAGTCCTCCAATCACCACAGTAGCCAGCGGTCGCTGCATCTCCGCCCCGTCACTTGTGGAAAGCGCCATCGGCAGAAATCCAAGACTTGCCACAAAAGCCGTCATCAGAACCGGTCGCAGTCGTGACAATGCGGTTTCCCGAGTGGCTTCCTGCAGAGGAACCTTCTGGCGGCGCAAATGCTCAGCCGCACTGACCCACACCAGCCCATTCAGCACGGCCACGCCAAACAGAGCAATGAAACCCACACCCGCCGAGATACTGAACGGCATCGCACGGAACTTCAACGCATAGATCCCTCCGCTGGCCGCCATCGGAACCGCCAGAAAGATCAACATCGCCAGTCGAGTTGACTTGAAGGACGTATACAACAGCAGAAAGATCAGCAGCAGAACCACTGGCGTAATCAGAATCAAACGCAGACTGGCCGACTGCAGATTCTCGAAGTCCCCCCCCCATCGCACCTCATACCCCGTTGGAATATTGACCTGCTTCGTCACAGCGGCTTGCGCCTCAGCAACAAAGGTCGCCACATCCCGGCCTCGAACATTCGCCGACACAAATGTTCGTCGACGATTTGACTCATGCTCAACCGACGGAGGAGTCTCCTCAATCTTCACGTCGGCCAACTCTTCCAGCGGTACAGGACTTCCACCAGCCTCGCCAACCGGCAACTGCTTCAGCTTCTCAATATCTGCTCGCCATCCCTCCGGGATACGCACCTGAATTGGAAATCGTGCCCGCCCCTCGAAGATCGTTCCAACCTCACGGCCCCCCAGAGCTTCCACCACATTCATCACTTGTCGCGCATCAATCCCGTAGTGCGCCATCGCATTGCGATCCGGAACAATGGTCACCGTGGTAAGATTCGCCTGATAATCGGCCTTCACGTCGACGGCGCCCGGAATTCCTCGCAGGGTCTGCTCAATCTCACCTGAGAGCCTCGCCAATTCGCCCAGATCATCGCCATACAACAGAACAGCAACATCCGCTTTGACACCAGCCACAAGCTCGTCCACCCGCATTTCAATCGGCTGAGTAAATCCGAAGGCAACCCCGGGAATCTTCTGATTGAGCAGGTCCGACATCTCCTGAATCAAATCGTCACGCGTTATCCCCGGTCGCCACATCGAACGATCCTTCAGCATCACCCACACATCCGTCTGATGCACGCCCATGACGTCATTCGCAATTTCCGGACGTCCGGTCTTACAGAAAACGGTCTGCACTTCCTGAAACTCAACCAGTTCCTGCTCGATCTGCTGAGACATGGTGATTGCCCCCTCCAGCGATGCACTCGGCAGGCGGACCGCTTCAATCAGCAGATCTCCCTCCTCAAGTCGCGGCATGAACTCCGCACCAAGATGCAATGCCACCGGAATACTCGTGCCAAAGACCGCAAGAGCGATCAGCGTGGTGATACCCGGGTGAGCGATCGCGCGGTACACAACCGGCCGATAAAACCACTTGATCCAGCGGACCAGAAACACGTCCTTATCCTTCATCGTCTTCGGCAGCGCAAGCGATGCCATCGCCGGCATAAAGGTCATCGACAGTATCAAAGACCCGAACAGCGCGAAAAGAACGGTCAATGCCATCGGCCGAAACAGTTTTCCCTCCGTGCCCTGCAGCAGCAGAATCGGAAGATACACAATCGAAATAATCAACTCCCCGAACATCGTCGGCTTGCGAACTTCGATCGCCGCGTCACGAATCACATCCGTATGTCTGCGACCTGTCGTATTATGTGAAATCCGATGGATACAGTTCTCAATCATAATCACGGATGAATCCACAATCAGTCCGAAGTCGATGGCCCCGAGACTCATCAGACTGGCCGTCACACCAAACGCCTGCATCATGCTTGTCGCAAACAGCATCGACAGAGGAATCGCCAGCGCGGTAATCACACCAGCACGAAAACTCCCCAGCATCACCAGCAACACCAGAATCACCAGCGCCCCGCCTTCGAACAGATTCTTCACCACCGTTTTCAGCGTTCGACCAATCAATGCGGAACGGTCATAGGTGATCTCCAGCCGCACTCCCTCCGGCAGCGTCTTTTCAATCTCCGCAATCCGCTCCTGAACCCGTCCCACGACTTCTCGGGAGTTCGCTCCGATCAGCATCATCACCAGTCCCGTCACCGCTTCGCCCCGCGCATCCCGAGTCACGGCGCCCTGGCGTGTCATAGGGGCAATCTGCACGTCGGCCACATCCTGAATCAGCAACGGTGTGCCCGCCGCCTCACGACGAATTACAATCTGCTGCAGATCCTCAATCCCCGTCACCAGTGCCTGACCACGCAGAAAACGCTGTTCGCCATGATGGACAATGTAACCGCCCCCAGCAGAAACATTGTTATCCTCCAGCGCCTGAAACAACTGATCGAACGTTACCGAATAGCTGTTCATCAGATCCGGATCTGGCTGAATCTCAAACGTCTTGTAATAGCCCCCATGAGTATTGATCTCCGTCACTCCGGGAACCTCACGCAGTCGCGGAGCAACGTCCCACTCGAGGATCGTCCTTAATTCCTGCGCCGCATATTTCTCACCGCGTACTTCAAACTGCAGAATCTCGCCCAAAGCTGTCGTCAACGGACCAAGCTCTGGTGTCCCATACCCGTTCGGAATCAGCGACGCCGCCGAACTCAATCGCTCAGCCACCAATTGACGTGCTCGGTAAATGTCTGTTCCTTCGTTGAAGACAATCGTCACCACCGAGATGCCAAAACGCGAGATACTACGCAATTCCTCTACGTTCGGGAGCCCTCCCATCGTCACTTCCACGGGCTGAGTCACGTAGCGTTCCACCTCCACCGGTGATAGTGAACCCGCATCCGTGATTACCGTGACCTGCACGTTGGTCATGTCCGGAACGGCATCAATCGGAAGCCTGAGCGCTGCATTCACCCCCGCGAGGGCCATCAATGCAGTGCCCACAAGCACAAGGAAACGATTCTCCAGCGTAATTCGGATCAGTTGAGCCAGCATAGGGAAGCAATCCGTGAAGGAATAACCAGATAATTACCGAGGCCACGCGAACATGAATACAGTCAACTCTCAGCCGCCTGGCAATGGCGACCACTCGCAGTGACTACTCAGCTTCCCCGAGCAGCAATTCACTTTTCAGAAAAAAACCACCTTCCGCGATCACTCGATCCCCCGGCTTCAACCCGGCAAGAACCTCGATCACTCCATTCGTCCGAACTCCCGGCTCAATATCCACTCGCTGATACACATTCTCACCCACAGGCATGAACACGAACGGTTTTCGGTCATGTTCCAGCACCGCGCCCTCGGGAATCGTCAACGCCATCCGACGATCCGTCACGGGAATCGCCACGCGAACAAACATCCCGGGACGCAGCCGACCATCCGCATTGTCAATCAATGACACCAGCGGAACCGCATTCGTCGCCGGATCCACCTCACGGCCCGCAAAATGCACAACGGCCTCACGCGATTCCACACCTTCAATTTCCGTCACCACCCGCACCGGATCTCCCGGCTGAAGACGCAACGCACGCCATTCACGCTGTCGCAAATCCGCAGACACCCAGAGCGTTGTCGTATCGGCCAGCACCATCAATGATTCACCCGCTTCCACACGCTCCGTCGATGACACACGGCATTCTTCAATCGTGCCGGAAAAAGGAGCTTTCAATTTGATCAGTGACAATTGTTCAGGACCAGTCTCTTCGCCCATCGTCTCCAGAAGCGGCTCACTGTCCGGCGACTCCATCGCTGCCCCCAGCAGCGTACGAACCTGCTGCAGACTCACGCGCAGCCGACGTTCCGCATCCTGAACCTTCGCTTCCGACTGCAGTCGCGCCTGGTTCGCCAGAAACGTCCGCTCTTCCATCGCCGACGTCAACCTCGCTTCAAACTGATCAAGATTTGCTTTCCTCTCACTCACCACCTTGGCCGGCACAACTCCATTCGCTGCATTCTCTTCCGCCGCTCGCAACTGCGTCTCGGCAAGCAACAGATCGGAATAACCAGAAAGCAGCACCTCACGCGCATTGCCCAGCACAATCTTCTGAAACTGAGTCCGTATCTGATCGACCGTCTTCCGATTTCGAATGGCCTCCGACAACTGACTTAGTCCCTCAAAGGTCGCCTTCTCCCAGTCCCGGCTTTCAATTGCCAGTCGCAATTCGGCCTGCCGCTGCAGAACGTTCGCCCGCGCATCTCCGACCTCAGGACTGCTGATCTCAATCAACACGTCCCCTTTTTCCACTTGCTGCCCCGGTTTCACTGCCAGACGCGAAATGATCCCGTCCGTCGCCGACCGAACCAGAATATGACGACGGTCGTCATACTGAATCCGCCCCGGCACCAGATGCTCATGCAGCAACTCGGTCGTTTCCGCCGTCGCCTCCGAGAACTTCGCGTTCGTCACTTTGTCCGCAGTCAACTCCACACTGGACGTCTCTGCAGCAGGGACCACGTACTCGTCGCTCGCTGCAGACGCTTCCACCAGAGATTCCCCGGCAGGCGTTCGCCCCCATACCCACCAGATCGCTCCGCATCCTCCACCGATGACCAATGTGGATAAACCCAGTGTACGTAGTAGCGAGGATTTCATTGTTGACCTCCCGAAGCAAAAAGGGGAACGGCAGACTCTCGCTGCGTTCGTTACGCGACGAGTCACTCAAACCCCGTGAATCCCGTCAAACCCCGGCAGCGTCCGCGACTAAGCACCTGACGACACTCCGGAACTCATTCACCACGCCGAACCTGCGGAAGACCTCGTACAACAACAAATGACGAGTCGGTTCTCCCCGAACACGATTGCTGCCGACACCGGAAGTTCCATAACCCACAGGAACTGATTCTCGCAACGCCGTGGAGCAGCCCGGCTCTACTGCCGGCCACTCAACACCACGTAAGAACGCGTTAAATCACGTAAACACAAGTCACAGTGCGCAATGGGACGTCCAGCTGAATCGTCCCGAGATATGTGCGGGCACCACGAGGCGGCAGCACCGTTTTCACGGTCACATCCGTCGATGCGAAACTCCCTGCAAGGCTGGCGTCAACACGCCACGCCGCCTCACAATAATTCACACCCGCAGTGAGTGTCCCTGTGGCGGCGCAAGCAAACAACGCCTCGTCGACACGCCGCGAAGGATCCTCCGAGGGCACGTGGCCCTGCCCGTAAATGTCCCGAACACAGGCAAAATGCCAATGTAACCCACAGGTCTCCGCACTGCCACAGGTACGGTGAAAACAATGCAAATGCTGCGGCAACTGCCCCGACAACCTCAGAGTCTCGTGGTTGTGCAGCAGAGGGATCGGACCATTCCACGAACAGACACACAACAGCAGACACATCAGTCGCTGCAGCATGTTGGCCTGATTCAGGGAAAAAAAGGTCATTCTCAACTCACTGATCCAACGCACCTGACTGCCGCCCGGGAAAAATCACCCATCAGCCACCCCAAAAAGACTCGCAGCCTGGCCGAAGAATACCACGCCCGAACCATCAAACAAGAAAATCTGCAGCCGCTGAGCGAAAAATCCCCGGAGTCGCCGCCTGTGTTCACCCAAAATAACTGGTAATTTATCTTTTCAGACCCCAATCGCAGTGCACCGCCTCATTTTCCAGGGAAAACCACAGACACATTTTCCACAGTCAGTCGCACGTTCTCTGCTGCTGAAATACCAGCTGCATCCAGGGAAGGACTCCAAAATCCGACACCGGCAAAATTTAACAGCTCCAGGCAGCAAAACGTCACAACAGACTCATCCTGTCCAGTGATCCCCCGCGAAACCCGTCCTACGGGTCCACCAACACCGGAGCCCACAGTCCCTGCTGAACCTTCGGTGTCTCCCCCGTTTCCGGAAACGTCGTTCGCACAGCCTGGGTCAGCAACCCTGACAACTCGGCCACTGTGCTGCTGTGCTCCGGGTTCGACGCCAGATTGGTCTGCTCACGCGGATCCACGGAATGATCATACAATTCCCGCCCCTCGCGCCCTTCAGCCCATTCTGTATAACGCCATTTCGGAGTTCGCAGGCTGTAGCCGAAAAATCGCCCCTCTTCCGCACCGCCGCGCCCCTTGCCGCCCGCACCGCCGGGATTTCCGCGAGTGACCTGGGTGAGCGCCCAGCCGCGTCCCTGCTGCCCAACATCCCGAAGCATCGGAACCAGACTCTGACCCTGCAGTCCCGCTGGTGCCTGCAACCCGCACAATTCTGCCAGAGTCGGGAAGAGATCGACATGGGACACCGGGGCTTCACAAACCTGCCCACTCTTACAACCCGGTGCCGCAATCAGCAACGGAACTCGACTGCTCTCTTCAAACAAACTCATCTTCTGCCAAAGACCATGCTCACCCAGATGGTAACCATGGTCACTGGTAAAGACGATCACTGTGTCTTCGGCCAACCCGAGCCGCTCCAGAGCATCCAGCAAACGCCCGACCTGCGCATCCATGAAACTGATGCTGGCATAATACGCCTGCCGCGCCTGACGCTTCTGCACGTCCGACATGGTCAACTGCTCTTTTTTCTGACTTCCCAGTGCTGCCGCAGGCAGGTCCTGCAAGTCCGCCTCGACCCCCGTGACAATCGGCATCGACTGCTCCGAATACATGTCGAACCATGGCACCTTCGGAGCCACGTACGGCGTGTGCGGCCGAAAGAATCCCACGGCCAGAAAGAATGGACGCTTCTCTCGATTCGAACAACGCTCAAGAACCCATTCCGCATCCGCCGCTAACTTTGCGTCCGTGTGGTGCTCGTCACTTTTGGGGGAAGCATACCAGCTGAGTGTCCCGCCAAACTGATTCGGTACCAACGAGGTGATCTGCGGATGTTCTTCAAGGCGATCAACACCGGCCGGATTCAGTTCCAGTTCCCACGAAGCCGAGTCGTCGTGGCCGTCCGTTCCGATCGAATTCGGTACGTTGTAGTGATACAGCTTGCCGATTCGGCCGGCAAAATATCCCTGTTGCCGAAACATCTGAGGCAGACTCTGCCGCCCGGGAATCGTTTGCCTGAAGATCTGGGAATTCGCGAGGATCCCCGTACTGTTGGGGTACAGTCCCGTCAGCATCGAATTTCGGCTGGGGCCACACAAAGGAAAGGCACAGTACGCGTGCTGAAACCGCACACTTCTCGCCGCAAGCCGGTCAAGATTGGGCGTTTTGACCAGCGGATCTCCGTAACATCCCAGCCCGTTATTCAAGTCGTCCGAAACAATCAGCAATACATTCTTGCGGTTCTCTGCGGCCGATACGATGGCACACACAGCGAACAGCAGGCTCATTATAATTATTCGTACACGTTGAATTCGCATCGCTCTGATCCTCACACGTGACACAACGCAAGTCTCCTGTCTCGCGAATCTGCGCAGGATTGCCGGCACCTCCGCAGCCACTCCGTGACCGCACAGTGCTGACGCGCCAGGTCCGCAGGACTCAAGCCACCGCATCAGCCATGCAAGCCCGAGCCTCAGGAACTAACGGATGGGCGCCGCAGGGCTGCCAATGCGGAACTGACACAGGAAAATCCCCATGACATACAACAATAGCAATGGCACCATCATCAACAGCATGCTCCATGGGTCCGGAGATGTTGTCAGCACCATCGAAGCCACTGCAATCGCCAGAATCGCGATTCGCCAGTTGTCCTTGTAAGTCTGCACACTGCAGACACCAATTCGCTCAAGGAACACCATCACCAGCGGCAGCTGGAAACTGACCCCGAACAGCAACGGCATCAGCATCGCCATACTGATGTATTCCGACAGCCGCGGTTGCACTGTCACGCCCAGCCATTCATTGAAGCCAATCAGAAAGTCCAGCATCAACGGAAACGCATAGAAGTAGCCGGCCAGCGCCCCACAGGCAAACAGAATGATACTCAGAGGCAGATACACGTAGACATACCGACGTTCATGCGGATAAAGCCCCGCCGCGACAAACTGCCACAGCTGATAAAACACCCATGGGAAGGACATCATCAATCCGGAAAAGAAGCAGACCTTCATGTACGCCATGAAGCCCTCTTCCACCTTGAAGGTCGTAATTCGCGATGTGTCTTCAATCACCCGCTGCAGCTGGGCAAACTCGGGCGCCGTAATCACGACGTCCACA
>JALQWE010000621.1:0-2485 GCA_023258825.1 Planctomycetaceae bacterium
AGTCGCTGAGTACCAACCTGCAGCACCAGTGTTGAAGCTTCGCGGTTCAGGCCCCTCAGGCCTGAAAAGCAATTTTTTGCACGGCTGGTGGCTCACACTACCGGCAGAGGCTGTGCCGGGCTTCCAGCCCCCCAGGAATTTGTTCGACATCCAAAAACGCCAGCGAGGACATTTGCAGTGTCAGGGACTTCGCTGGCGTTTGGTTTTGTTCTCGCGGGGAAAACCGCCGTATCTGGAACTGTTCAGGTAGCTTCTTCCCTCGATAGCCTGAAGGACTTCGCAAAACGTCATCGGTTCGCGAAAATGCAATCAAAACGAGGCTCTGGCACCCCCGAATCAAGGGTGCCAGAAAATAGCTGGTGGTCAGCACACCACCCTTACCGGGAACCGGTTACCTCGTTCAATTGAAATCGAATCCGACTCAAAGCGGTGAATTGTTCGTGCCACCGCCTCATTCGCTGATCATCGCTTTAACCGTCGAGGATAGATTAGTTGCAACAACAGGGGGTTGGTTTCACTCGTTCCGTGAAAACTTTGCAGCACTTGCAGGTCTGTCCGATTTCGCAGAGGAATGCCTTCAGTTGTGCCTCAGCTGCACGCTTCGCTTTTAATCGAGTGTTTCCGAAGCAGGTGAAATTGACTGATGTTCCACAAGGTGTGCCATCATCAACTATGCACTGAATTGTTACCTTCCATTTACCGTCTGTTGGGCAGCAGTTGTCATGAGCACCGCTGCTCTGCAAATATGGGGGATCGAAGACAGCCGGACCGTTTTGCTGTCGGGAGTAGCCTGGATTACAGGGATTGTCAATCTCGTATTTCTTCATCTTATCGATCGCGTCCTGCCAGGCGAGATATTTATTGCCTTTGGGGTCGCTGGTAAACGACTTATCTGTGTCTGGATATTTCGTCAGACTGTTATTAAAGCAGGCAGTATTGATAGTGCATTTATACAGCACTAACGGCTTTGGCGGTTCCGCCGAAGCGTCCTGCCCTCTGGCAATCCCATTCAGCATCGGAAATGTCGCCAGCAGCAGCAGTGCAAACAAACGACCGAGTTTTACCGACATAACCATTACTCCTCGTGAACCAACGCAACGCCTGACATACACGGGTCCCGGTCTGCCCGGAACTGTCACCGTAGACGCCAATGCGTCGTGTTCACCACAGTATGGGTCAACTCCCCCAAACAGTCAAGAATCTACACAAAGTGCACAAAACAGCAGATAAAAATAAAATGGAACACCTGAGGCTTTTGGGAGCCCAATAGGCGACAACCTGGTTTTCTTACGATCTGGCACGCCTTTGATAGCTCACTAAACACGAACGAATCCGGCCCGAGTTGCCCTGACGACTACCTGACACGGGCCGGCCGTCTTTTTTGTGCATGGCTTTCTGACACTCTGTCAGCATGAAACTCAAGTCGGCGTTCTCCCGTGACGGTGCCTTGCTCGCCACCGGCGATTGTCGGCCAGTCAGCTGGCACGAATCGCCCACGAACCTTTCGCACAGCCAGTGGACCTCAACAGCCGACTTCGGGATTCAGGGAAGTCTGTGCCAGCTCACGGGGACGCCTTTGCCTGTCGTTGAGCGACCTGCACCGCCACCGTTTCCCCCATCCAAAAAACGTCGTATCCCGATTGCCAGGGCGGTTGTCTGCCTGTACTCTGTCATATTGTTTCCGAAACTTTCCTGTTTGCCCAAACGACACCATGCCACTGCGTGTGACCAACCTCCGAACACCGGTCGAGCTGCCGGAAAGCGAACTGTCCGAGCAATTGGCGCGGACTCTGGAGGTACGGCGTGAGGACATTCCGCCGGTGCGCATTCTTCGCAAAAGTCTGGATGCGCGAAACAGATACCGCCTTGAATATGTCTACACGCTCACCCTCAATTCCGAACAGGCCAGTGCCGGGACGCTGAAAAGTCGCAACGGAGTCACAGTTGAGGCGTGGCAGGCACCGGGATTTCCGGACCCCGTTCCGGGAAGTGCGCCACTGCGTGAGCGTCCTGTTGTGGTTGGATCCGGGCCTGCGGGACTGCTCGCCGGCTACGTCCTTGCGCTCCACGGTTATCGGCCTCTGATTCTGGAACGTGGTCAGGCCGTCAAAGAACGCGTTCCCGCGATCCGCGACTTCGACAGTGGCGGCCAGCATGACGCAGAGAACAACTATCTGTTCGGCGAAGGCGGTGCTGGCTGTTTCAGTGACGGCAAACTGACCTGTCGGATCACGGGCCCGGATGTCGACTGGGTGTTGAACAGTTTTGTCGAATGCGGTGGTCGACCATCACTGGTGTACGAACATCGCCCGCACCTGGGCAGCAACAAGCTGCCGATGATCTGTCGCAACTACCGGCGAAAAATTGAATCGCTTGGCGGAGAATATCGATTCGGGTGTCGGCTGGAAGGACTGCGGATTCGGGATGGTCAGTTGCTTGGACTGGAGACGTCCTCCGGCTTCATCTCCACCTCAGTCTGCGTACT
>JALQWE010000621.1:2512-2778 GCA_023258825.1 Planctomycetaceae bacterium
AATCAGCACAAATATGGACATGATGGATACCTGCAACTGCTGGGCGCGGCGGATTATTCACTGGTAGCGCGTGGGCAGAAAGATCTCTTCACCTTCTGCATGTGCGCGGGCGGTATTGTCATTCCCAGCGTCTCAGAACCCAACATGTACTGTTCTAATGGGATGAGCAATTCGCGGCACGACACACCGTACGCCAACAGCGGGCTGGTGGTGACCCTTGAGACTCATGAATTCGGCAGTGACCATCCCCTGGCCGGCATGCACAT
>JALQWE010000622.1 GCA_023258825.1 Planctomycetaceae bacterium
GTCCAGCTCGACCTCAGAGGTGGCTTTGCGATCGTACAATGACTGCACCCGCTGCAGGTGTTGCTTCTGCAGGGCATTGTCTTCCTGAGCGATGGTGAGCAGAGCCGTGACATTCTGCATGTCCACTTCCAGAGCCCGCAGCTCTTCTTCGGCCTGATTCAGCCTCGCGGTCAGGCGTTGTTCGTCCAGCTGATAATTCAGTGGATCAATCTCAAACAGCACGTCCCCCTGATTGACGAATGAGCCGCTGCGGCAGATTTCCGCCTTCTTCAACACCCGGCCGGCGACTTCAGCACCTACGGTCAGAGTTCTCCAGGTCGAGGCCTCGCCATCCACCGACACCTGAAAGGGCTCCGTCCAGCGGGAAACGGCAGACACATCCACCAGCGGAATCGCCGCCTGCTGACCACTTTTCGAAACGTCCGTGGGGACTTCCGGCTTGGCACCAAAAAAGATCAGCCCAAACACGCCCAGCCCCAGAATCAGGACCGAACCCACGAGGTTCAGCACAAAGTGCAGCAACCGCCCGGACGATGATGTGGGACGGCCAGCAGAGAGATCGCGGTCATCAGGAATTGCCATAAGAAATCACGTCCCATTGAGACGAAAAGCTCAACCAGTGTGCGGGCCAGAACAACCAGTCGGGCCGCCCCTGCAAATCAACCAACCTCGGCCTACAACGACTTAAACGAAGATCGCCCGCTCCGAAAACGGGAATGCCTGACTGATTTTAGCGGCACTCCGCCTCGCGGCACACCGCGTAATGGTGAATACCAGAGTCAAGGCAAATCCCGGTGAATTTCCCGAATCGCAGGGAACGGCCTGTTTCCGGGCAGATTCGGGGCACCAGTCTCCTTGAGCATTCGGCATTCGCATTCGGCATTCGCATTCGAATCCGGCAAGCCCCGACCGAGCATACCAGGCTAGCTGTGAATCACCGTCAGTGGGATTCTCCCGCAGAATGCCAGAGAACGGGAGACAAAACCGGATGTTTGAGTCTGATTCCCCATCGTTGAGACAGTCTCCCGCGCATTTCTGCTGCAGGAACTCAACCCAGCGGCGACTCCGATCCCCCGTGATGACGCCCCCCTGTTCAACCAGAAGATTTTCGCGTTTCGCTCCGTCGAAACGTGCGTCCTTTGTTCTTTGGCACACCAGCGAGCCCGGGAAGCAGCCTTCGAAACAGCTGTATTTGCTGATGCTCATCTTAGTGCTGTTCGTCTCGGTGGGCTGACGCCACACCGCTCGCCTTTGAGAGACGCCTCTCGGCCAAAAACACCAAAACGGCCATGATCTCCCAGGTGGACATCGTTTCGCTAATCTACCCCGGAGCCCCAGGGTTTCTCCGGGACTGCCGCGCGGCCTCGAGTGCAGGGACAGCCCGACAATGCGGGCCACCCCGAGGCGTGCCACTGCTGCGGTGAGAGCCACGTCGACCTTACTACGTGACCGTATCACGCCGTTTTTTTTTGACAAATTGCCCCAGTGAAGTCCCCACGCAGAGTCGGGTTCATCATTCCCGTCGGAATCCCATGGCGGACAGTTGACGGATGGTTCCCGTTCGAAACAATGCCACTCAGGACATACCAGTATGGCAGCCGTTGGTTGCCCACGGAAAGACAGTGGGAAGAGGGAGCAGTCCGGGTGGCAAATCAGAACAACAGCGGCAACTCGAGAAAAATGACCGCAGAGGAATTGCTTGACAGCCTCCTGGGCCATGCGTCTTCGAAGAAGATCAGCGAGCTCAACCCGTTGATGTTGAAAGAATTTCTCAACAGTGATCTCGATGTCATCTTCGATGAACCTCCCGCGCATCACGGCAACTACTTATCCCGCTCTGAGCGGCGGGCGATGGAGGCACGACAAAAAAAGCTGAATCGTGAGCCGCGTTCTGCGGCCCCGGCCGCCCCCGAACCCGAAAATCAGCTACGGCCACCAGCCGGGCCCCCCGCCAGCAAGGGACTACTCGATACCTGGCGACAAGCACTCATGGATGCGGTGAACGGCCACACCCGCCAACACTCCTTCTGGAGTCCTTCTTCGCTCGAGAATTTTACCGTCGAGGCGACAAATTTCAGTTCGTGGGTTGATGTCACCTTCCAGTACCAGGGCAAGTACCTGCGCGGTGGGTTCTCCCTGAACCACAGCACAAACCAAGTCAGGCTGAACTGTGACTGCAGTCACAAAAGTCTTTGCGAGCACACGCATCTCATCGCGACCGAGCTGCTGAAAATCGTAAAAACTCCTGGCGCGCCGCTGGAAGAAGGACTGCTGGGCAAGACGCTGCGGGAACGTGAACAGGAAAAAACGCTCAACATCCTGAAGTCCTTCACCGCGATCGTGGCCCGCAACACCGAGTATCACCAGCGCCCCGGACAGGAAGCTGAGCCATCGCCGGTACTCCGCTATGGCTGGAATCTCTCGTGGAAACCCGAGTTCAAACAGTCCCTCGCAGGGCTCCTGCCCGTGGAAATGCAGGAACGAAAAAACGGAGGCTGGACCAAAGGACGCGAACTCTCGCTCGATACCGATGAAACCAACTGGTCGGAACTGGATCGCCGAATTGCATCAAAAATCAATAAGTCCTCCAGCTGGCAGCCAACCACTCTGCCAGTCCTCGAAGTTCTCGAAATCCTCGCGGATTCCGATTCATTTTTACTCAATAAAGAACCCGCCTCTGTCTCACTGCAACCGCTGGAGTTATTCGTCAACGAAGTGCCCGATGGCTTTCAATTGGAAACAACCGCGACGCGGATGCTGAACGCACATCCCGAT
>JALQWE010000623.1 GCA_023258825.1 Planctomycetaceae bacterium
GCCACAAAAACGCGTTCCGAATCCCCGGGAACAGTCCCCGGGGGAACGCTCACGGCCTTCTTCCACAGGGTCTCCGTGCCTTCAATGCGCTTCCCGTCGATCAACTGAATGCAAAGCGGCAGTCCGCTCGTTCGGGGAATCAGGCAGCGTTCCTCACCACACAACGCAATTCCCGTCGAAGGTTCAATCTCCGTCAGCCATTGCTGATGACCGTCCCGCAGATCAAGACTGCGACAATGCTGCTCACCAATCAGAATCAAGGCTCCCCGCACGACGCCCGCGATATACTGGTCCCTGCTGTCTCCGGTCGGCTCGCCATTCCCGGATCGTGTGCCCCGCGCTGGTACATCCCAGAGCACACGCCCTGTCGCCCCTTCCACACAACGAATCCTGCTGCTCTCCCGAGTACAGCAGAGCACCTGCCCTTCATGAACAACCGGCAGAAAGACCGGTGCCGAGGGACGTTCCAAAACTCCTTCAAGGTGACGCATAAACTCATCGGCGGATTCCGGCTCGGGATTCTCTGTCTGCCCGGACAACGCCCAGCGAAACTCCCCGTTGGCGGCATTCATTGCCAGCATGGCTCCCTGCCGCAATGTGCAGATCAGGACATCCTCGCACAGGACGCAGGAGTGTGAACTCAGCTGCCCCGATTCAGAGAACTCCTGCTCCATCCACGACAGTGGCTGCTGCCAGAGCACCCGGCCGCTGGTTCGCTGCAGGCAACTGACCATGACGAACTCGGGTGATTCCGTGATCACGTACAACCGCTCACCACGCACAAGTGGTGGGCCGGAAAATCGATGTCCACGCACCTCTGGCTCCTGCGGAATTTCGGAAGAGTCAGCGCCAGGATCCACACGTCGTTCCAGCTGTGGCGGAAAATCGGGCATCTCCGTCGGAGAAGATTCACCGATCGCCGATGCCTGTTCGTTTTTCTCCCGGACCGGCACAGTCCCCGCTCGCAGGTCTGCGATCTGTCGAACAATCCGATAGTCCGATACGGCCCCCTCGCCGACAATCCACGCCAGCTGCGGCATGGCCGCCCCCGCACTGCGCTTCAAGGCGATCAAACGCCCACCGGCTGACGAAAATTCCTGCGGCCCGCGGGACTGCATTCCCCGCTGAAACGCAAAATCCCGAACATTCTCCCCAACCATGTACGCATCGAATCGCTCAATGAGCCACAAATACTCCTCGTCCGTGGATAACAATCCCCACTGGGGAAGCTGTTCCGGTTGAGTGTCCCAGATCCGCGTGCTCTCCGTGGGATCACTGCCCGCTTCCCCCGCTTCCCCAGCAACGCCACGCGTTGTCAGCAATGACCAGCACTCCTGCCCAGTTGCGGGATCCAGTGCCACCAGGCGAAACGGGGTTCGACAGATCAGCCAGGGGCCCCACCTCACCGGTGGCCAGTTCTGAAAGTCTGCGGGAACTCCGACTGCGTCCGGGGCATAACCCGCCAGCAGCCTCGAGGCCTCCAATTGCGCGTGACCTCCGGACATCCAGACCGTCTCATGCCACGTCCAGTCTGCCTCCGGCCACGCCGCAGCCACCGTCGGTTGAATCCGTGGTTCACGGGATAGCCCACTGAAACGCGGACTCCCGGAACGTTCGGCGGTGGCAGCAGCACGCTTCTGCCACCTGCCATACAACGGGGCCAGCAATTCCTGAAAACGATCCTCCAGATGACTGCCCGAGTAGTCAGCGGACATCCGCTTCCAGTGACCTTCGAAGCCCGCGGCATCACCACGTGACCAGAGCGCCGTCAGAACCAGGCCCTGCGCCTTCAGACCAGCCATCGACAACGGATTGGATTCCGCAAATCGCTCCAGCATCCGCACGTCACCAGTCGCCAGAACAGCCTGCCATCGGCTGGCACTCGAGACAGCGATCGTTCGATCCCACGCCCGCTGCACTTCTGCCGGTGACTGCTTCAGCAACTCCAGCGCAAATCCCCTCAGACTTCGCCAACGCCTGCTGTTCGGGTCCCAGAGAAAACCATCCGTCGTCCGCGAAAACACCTGCTGCAGAATCTCAAATGACGAATCCGAGACCCCACGCGCCCGCAACGCTAACAACGCCTCTTCGTCGGTACGAGACTGCAGCAATGTTCCGGATAACCAGACCTGCTCAGAATCCTGACCGGTCGGGGACTCGTCCATCACCCCGACTGCTGTCGATAAACTCCCGTGCAACATCCACCAGACAACGACAAGAGCCGACAGCACGTTCCTGAGGCACCGGTTCGGCACCACACCTGCCCCGAAAGCCGCCCCGCCATCTGCCCCAGTCATCCGAAGAACTCGTCAAAATGCAGCAGGTCGTCTTCCGTCACGGTCTCGAAACCGCGTTCCCGGAGCACTCGCAGGGTCTCTTCCTTCTCATCCACATAAATCGCCACCGCCCCGCGACCGTTGCGACGGTACATCATCGGGTACACATACTGCACGTTCAACTCGGCAGACATCAAGCCCGCGAGAACCGCCGTATGCGGCTGCTCGCTTGCCGGCAGTAACACCCCAATCACGTCCGTCTCGAAAAAGTGCACTCCGGCAAACGTCAGCAATTCGTGCGCTCGCTCATAGTGATCCACGATCATGCGCGCCACCGCGCAGTCCGAGGAATCAAGGATCGAAAGCGCCACAATCTTCAGATCCGATCGCTCCACACGTCGCAGCAGGTCGTGCAGTGACCCCACTCGATTCTCAAGAAACACAATGAACTGACGCAGACAGGGCCAGTCCCGTCCTCGCGTCGTCATGGGTTCAATC
>JALQWE010000624.1 GCA_023258825.1 Planctomycetaceae bacterium
ACGTAGACCGGCCACTTGCCAATCGCTGCGTTGGCGTCTGCGTTCAACTGGTACAACGCCTCCGTTTGCCCCTTAGGAATCGTAATCTCACTATTCGCGCCGATACCCGGCGGGCGGAATGGGAACTGAACCTGAATGTTCTCGTCCCAGCCCTCTTTCTTCTTTGCCACCACCTTCAGCATCATCTGACCGTCACGAACGATCGGAACGTTCGGTTGCACGATCTCCAGCTGGTACGGCAGCTCATCCACCACAGCGAATGGCAGCCGCTCCACGTCCTTCCACACATAAAGGGACTGACCAGGACCAGCAATCACGAAGTCCGCACGGTTAGTGAACCGCCCATAAAGGTTCAGGTTTGGATCAACCGGCTTCATTCGGAAGTCCACAAGGGCACCGGCAAGTGGCGCGTCGGCTGCCGCTTCAAAGACAACCGGCATCACATTCAGGTTGGCCGGCATCGGCTGTGCCACAACGGTGACACCCTGTGGCAGCTGCAGCCCATCAATAGTCAGCTCGCCGCCAAAGTTCAGTCGTTCGGCAGAAATCAGTGTGGCATAACGGTTCCCGCGTGGCACATAGATCTGCTGCCGCGACTGGGAGTACCGAGCAACTCGCGGAATCCCCACATTCAGTGAAGGCTTCACTTCCTGGAATTCAATTCGGTACACAAACTCAGGTCCACCACGGTTCAGGTGATCCGCAACGCGAATCGCATATTCACCGTCCGCCGGGACCTGCCAGCGGAAATAGCTGTCCGGCCCACGTGAGTCGTCATTGCCCGTGATCCCTTCGCCATTCGCCTTGTAAAGGTTCATGACAGGGTCGATCGGGGAGCGAATTCGTCGCCCGAAACATTCCACTTCAAAAACCTGCCCCGCCTTCGCTGTAAAGCGAAAAATGTCCACGTCCCCTGGTTCCTGAAGAATCCCGTTGAACGCCGAGGGAAACGTAGAGACCAGAGTCGCTGTGTCAAAACCGGGGTTCGGTTCCGTCTCCATGGAATTCGGGTGCGGGGATGTCCGCAGCACGTGCCCGGAAGGAGTAATCCCGTCGGCGTCCTCAATGTAGACAACCGTCTCGGACCCTTCCGTCGGAAACGCAATGGACTTCATAATGGGACCATTGGCGTCCCCAATAAAAGCAATCTCCTGCGTCTGCCCGACTTGTCCGCCGGCCGGGTAGGTGATCGTCGGCCGAGGGAAGGTCCCGATGTGCAACCGGTAGCGGCAATTTCCGTCACCGCCGTAACCGCTGTCGCGCATTTCAATCACATACCGACCGTCTTCCGGCACAATGATGGACGCAGCAGCATCCTGTTTCAACAGCGGTGAATCATCAACGGCCGCCAGTTCGAATCGCTTGTCGTTCAGAATTGCAATGTAGGGGTCAAACAGCGTCTGCCCGAATCGCATGCCTTCCACTTCAACAGACAAACGTTGCCCTTTCTTCGCGTCTACCGCGAAGTAGTCCACGTCTTCATTCTCCACGGTACCGCTGACCGTGACATTCATCGAGATCTGCTGCGGGACGGCGAAGTCCGTGTTGGGCTCAACCTCTGCCACCACAGGAAGCGCACCAACGAAGAAGGTGCGGTAGTCGGAAATTCCACTTTTCGTACGCACCTGCGCCGTGTGCTCACCAAGGGCACAATCTCCCGCGATCTTTACCTTCACATCAATGTTGTTGGCATCGACTGCCTTGATTTCCAGAACCTCGAAACCTGGTTCATAGAAAAAGATCTGCTCAGCGTCATTCAGACGAGCACCCGCAAAGCGGAACACCTGCTCAGTCCCCCGCTGTGCCCCGCGAGGCAGAATGATGGATAGCGACGGATCCGCTGCGATGGCCTGCAATCCCTGAGCCAACATCGATAGCACGCACACGGTCGTCAATAATGCGATACGCATAGTTCCCCGTCTCATCCAGTGAGCCAATTCTCTCAGGGGACTCCTTCCCGACGTCATGCCCCATCCTTCCCTGGCTGGGCACGTCTCTCTTGTTTCCAGTGTCGTCTACTGATTCTGGTCGCTATTCAGCAGTCGCCTCAGTCATTCTGCAACGTACAATGCTTCGAGCAGAGTGCATGGCTTACTGTTCAGCACCGGCATGGCAAGGTTTGCCCGTGCTGCTGATCCCGGCCTATCGAACATCACTGCCTACTGGCAAACACCGTCGCGGCTGATATTGATCTCAGAGGTCCACAGCAGAAGTGATTGCACTTCTGCTGTGGCAACAGTTTCCAAATCAGACCAGCAGTTCCGAACGAACCTTGCCACCGTCGACAATCTCAATCGGGCGATCGCCTGGGGCCATCAATTCTTTATCTGCCACAATTCCAAGGCAGTGATAAATTGTGGTCGCCCAGTCTTCCACATTCAGCGGGTTGTCTTCTGGTTCGCTGGCGGTGGAATTGGAGGAGCCATAGACCTGGCCACCCTTGATTCCGCCACCCGCCATCACAACGCTGAACACCTTTGGCCAGTGGTCGCGGCCGGATGTCCCATTGATCTTCGGAGTCCGTCCGAATTCGCTGGCGATGCAGACCATCGTGTCCTTCAGACGACCACGCTCGTCAAGGTCACGGATCAGTCGCCCAAAGGCCTGGTCGAGCGGAGGCACTTGACCATTCATGCCGGCAGCGATGTTGTCGTGCATGTCCCAACCGCCGTAAGTCAGAGTCACAAACCGTGAGCCCGCCTCGATCAATCGTCGGGCCATCAGCATGCGTGCCCCGGCAGTATTGCGACCGTACTCGTCGCGCAATGAGTCC
>JALQWE010000625.1 GCA_023258825.1 Planctomycetaceae bacterium
CGTGTTGTTTTGGCGCGCAGTGGTGCAGTCATGCAAACAGCATCCACGTTCCGACGAATATTGTCAAGACAACGAATGGTTTCGCGAAGCAGGAGGCCGCAGATTCCAGGGATCGGTGCCCTGCCCTGCGGAACACGGTCAATTTAGCCCCCGGGGATATAGCAAAAAAAACGACAGGCCCCGTTGGCCTGTCGCTGGTATCCTGCAACACTTTGACGGGTCATTTCCCCGAGACACAGTACAGGTGGCGGTTGGATCGAAAAAAGATCTGGCCGCTGCTGATGGCCGGTGTCGCACTGAAATCTTCTGGTTCCGCCGTCAACCGGTTCGTAGACAGTTTCTCCAGCTTATCTCCGGGCTTCAAAACGTGGATGTCTCCACCCCGACTGACGTAATAGATCTTGCCGTCTCCCAACACCGGTGACGCATAGTCAGAGCCGCCTCGGCCACCACCAAATCCACCCCGACCCCGACCACCCCCCGGTGGTTGTCCATTGCCGCCAGGTGCTCCCCCGCCGGCCGCATCACCGCCGCCCTGCAGTCGTGCCTGATAAATCTCTCGACCATCTTCGGCGTTGACGCACTTCACTGTGCCTCCTGAGATCAGGTACATGCGTCCTTCGTAAAGCAGCGGAGTTGAAAAGCGATTGCTGTCATTTCCCGTCCAGGCAATGTTGCTGGCCGTGACGTCGCCTTTGCCCCCTGCACGAATTGCAATGGAACCGCCGCCCCGCCCCTCGACGGCGTAAATCATCCCGCCGTCAATCAGCACGCTGGAGTTGAACTGGTCGGTTTCCATGGCACTGCAGTACCAGCGCAGTTTACCGGTCTCCGGATTCAGGCCCCAGATTTCATACGGGGCACCCAACACCACGTCCGTTCGCTTTTCGTCAATCACACTCAAGGCCGGTGTGCCCCAGACGTTGCCCAAGCCGTCGCCTTCTGCTTTCCACAATTCCCGCCCGGTTGTCGCTTCAAGCCCGATCACCGCACGGGCTTCAGCACCCGCTGGCACAATTAACACGCCGCCGGCCAGAATCGGACTGGATGAGGACCCCCATGCTCGGTCGTCGGAACCTTTCCCGACTTCCTGATGCCAGATCTGCTTCCCTTCGAGATCCCACGCGTACACTCCGGATTTCCCGAAAAATCCAAACACATGCGTGCCGTCTGAAACGGGTGTGTGCGACGCATAACCGTGCTCCGGAACTCCCATCCCCGAGTACTCGTCTTCCGGAAGCACCGGGTCGATAGCCTGCTCCCACAACACCTTGCCATCTGCTCGATTGATGCAGACCATGTGTCGCTTCAGCGCGCTCATCTCGCCCGGTGACTGACGGTCCAGGCCATATCCCGAGTAACAGGTGACAAACACCCGGTCACCAACCACGATCGGACAGGAGACACCGGCACCCGGCAGAGGCGTTTTCCATTGCAGGTTTTCCGTCTCTCCAAAGCTGCTCGGTAACGGTTCCTGATCCGGGCTGATGCCCGTTCCGTTCGGCCCGCGGAATCGCAGCCAGTCAGAACCCTGAGTGACGCTGGCGGCTAACTGCATCGCCAGCCCACTGCACACAATCCACTGCCAGATGGTTCGCTTGAAGATCATCGTTGTTCGCTCCCTGAATCCTGATTTGGTTGGCCACGTTAATGAGCGATCACAAGGTCGCTCTCAGATATCCCTGTGATTGTTTCCGAATCACGCAGCTCACCATTTTTCAGGTGGCGGCGGGAACACTGCGTAAATTTTCCTCAGCCCCGAACACGGTCCGGTTTTGAGATTCCACCACGCACAGCTCCGTCATCATCCGCAGGGGTGACACCCAGGACGATTTCAAAATGAGCCTTCAATTCGCCCAGTTTTGAGCCTTCCAGAGGTTTGAAGGGGACCAGAACCCGCTCTCGCGATTTGGGATCCCGCAGGCCTCGCAGCACTCCATCCTGATCGTTGTCCGGATCTCCGGCAATCAACAGCTGGGTGGTCAGAAGGCGTTGACCATTCCGACTGACTGCCACGTGAATGTGCGGAGCCCGATATGTGTTGCCTGCCTGATAACGCACAGGCTTAATGGTTCGGAAGAAATACTCACCGTTCGAGTTGGTCAGAAAACGACCATAACCCTGGAAGTTGGTATCCACACCCTTTTCCACTCGACCGTTGGTGTGCAGATAAGATCCGAGATGATCAACCTGCCAGATCTCCACAAACGCATTCCGCATCGGTTCACCGGCGGCACTCAGTACCCGGCCAGTCAGGTAGGTGATCTCCCCGACGGCGGGGGTCAGCGAATCATTCAGAATCAACAGGTCATTGTCTGTGTCGAGCGGTAACTTATCAGGGTAGAACGGTCCCTCCGTCATCGACGGGGTGGCCAGCTCTTCGGCAAACAGTCCGGGGACCGAATACAGACACCCCGCGACAGCTGCCGACCGCAGTATCTCTCGCCGCTCCGTTTTCCCTCTACGCATTGACATCCTGCTTCGTCTCCTGCTGAACTAACCGCCTGCATCACATCATCGCTCTGCTCACCCGACGTCTCCGCAACTGGCGAACAAACTTGTCAGACTGGCCGCACCGAAAAACCGAAATAACGTGCAAAAGTGCCGAGGAAACTCACATAAATCCCGGATTCTGTGAAAAAAAATACCCCGCGGGTCTGAATCCGCTGGAATTGCCCGCTGACATTAATACCAGCCCCGGCAGCAACACCACCCGCCATCTGTCGTGATCTGCCAGAAACAACCAACTGCTCAGCCCGCGTA
>JALQWE010000626.1 GCA_023258825.1 Planctomycetaceae bacterium
ATACATTCAGTTCGCGATGCCCGAGGATTTTCCGCTGGAAGAAAAGTGGGTTGGCCTCAGGAGTTTTGGTGTTGTGGTGCGCGAGACAACAACGAAAGACAAGCACACCGTGGACCGAAGTTTCTATCTTTCGAGTCTGCCAGTTGGCGTCCATCAATTCTCAAAATCTGTTCGTAATCACTGGAGCATAGAGAACACGTGTCACTGGTCACTGGACGTGACATGGCGAGAGGATGAGTTACAAACCATGGAGCGGCGTATGGCAGAAAATCTGGCGTGGTTGAGAAGGTTCAGTCTCTCGCTGCTTAAGCAGATATCTGATAAGCACAGCGTCGCCACGAGGAGGCGGATGTGTGGCTGGAGCGAAGAGTACTTGATGCAAGTCCTTGTGAGATCAGAAACTTAGTGTGCGCTCGCCCTGGATTCTGGAGAGAATTCACAAAACACTATGAGTCTCCAGTATCATTGGCGATGGAGCCAAGTCATTGGATATTCAAAGAGGTCTATATACCGTTATCCAATTCGCTTTACCTCATGTGCAGCAACTGCATTGATTGTGGCCCGTGCACCATAGAAGCCTGCAAGAAAGAGGGTTCTTCTGAGATTTTTGTGGGAGCCTCAAGAATTGACTGAGATTCGCGAAGTGCGAAAATGCGTCTTTTTGTGAGGCAGACTTATGAACCTTCTGTCACGGCATTACCATCAACTGGTAGGTTTGAACGAGGACTGGGTGATCGCGGATGTTCAATTGGACGTGCGGAACAAGACGCTGACTTTGCCTCTGGAATTCGTTGGGGACCATGTTGTGTGCCCCGAGTGTGGTGCTGCGTGTTCGATGAAGGATCATTCGACGGAACGCAGCTGGCGTCATCTGGATGCGATGCAGTTTCAGACGATTCTGACAGCGAGGGTTCCCCGCTGCTCATGTGAGACATGCGGAGTGAAGACAATTGCCGTTCCATGGGCCGACAAGCACAGCCGGTTTACTCTCTTGTTTGAAGCCTTTGCCATCGATGTGCTGCAGGCGTCCCAGAGTATTCAGTCTGCGGCATTGCTGCTGGGTATCGACTGGTCGACAGCACAGGCCATCATGAAGCGGGCTGTTGGCCGTGGGCTTGAGCGACGCTCTCTCGACAAGGTCAGGCACGTTGGAATCGACGAAAAGAGCTTTGGGAAAGGCCAGGATTACGTCTCTGTGATGACGGATATTGATCAGTCTCGCGTTCTGGAGGTGACTCCGGATCGCACAACAGAATCGGCCGATGAGTTGTGGAAAACGCTGTCCCGGAAGCAGCGGCGCAAGGTAAAGGCCGTCTGTATGGACATGTGGCAGGCGTATGAGACAAGCACAGAAACGAACGCACCGAATGCTTTGATTGTCCACGACCGTTTTCACATTGCGAAGTATCTGAATGAAGCGGTCGACAAGGTTCGAAGCGCGGAGCACCGTGAACTGCAGCAGACGGGTGACGACCGCCTCAAAGGCATGCGACAGACATTGCTGTTCAATCCGGAGAATCTGAGCGACGAAAAGAATGACGAAATCGCAGCACTGAGAAGGAGCACTCTGGCGACCGGTCGTGCGTGGAGTATCAAGGAGATGTTCCGCTTCTTTTGGCAGGAGCTCGATGCAGTCGGTGGCAGAGCCTTCTTCGACTCGTGGTACGCATGGGCGATCCGCAGCCGACTCACCCCGATCAAGAAGGTGGCTCGCATGTTGAAGAACCGCCTTGATCGAATCCTGACCTGGTTTTCCGCACCCATCAGTAACGGACCGGCCGAAGGATTCAACAGCCGCATCCAATCCATTAAGTCCGCAGCCAGAGGCTTTCGTATCTTCGAGCATTACCGAATTCGAATTCTCTTTTTCTGCGGAAAACTCGCCCTGAAACCAGGCGAAAACCAGCCACAAAAAACGCAGAAGAACCGCGACAAGTCACACCTCCGGCGATAAACTCCGGGGCTTTTATGGAGATCACGTCAGTGATCGCCACGGACAAGCAGACGGGAATTCGCTGAACTTTCGCTGATTTCCACACCGGCCTCTGTTTGAACAGTTCGACGCCGTAAAGAAGACAAAACTCTGGTTGGCCTGAAATGATCCCTGCTCCACGGTTCTCGGCGACAACCCAATCCGTTTTCGTTCTCGGTATTCTCTCGGCAGCTCTTTTTTTTGGTGACGTTGCCTGGGCTCAGGTCTTGTTGATGGCGATTGTCCTGCAAAGCCGATCAGAGCTTCGATTCGAACGTATTGTGCTCATGGCATGCAGCTTGATTTGGCTGGCGATGTTTCGCTGGATGTTCGTCCGTCAGCTGTTCTTTCCCTACACGCTGCATTTGGCAGTCTGCGTCGTGCTCTTCGGATCAGACTTTGACAAATGGCGCGGATACATCAAGGGGATGATCGTCGTTGCTGTGTTCATCGCGATCAGATTTCTGCAAGGTGCCACCAATCGAGTCCTGTACATCGAGCTGATTGTTGCTGCAGTCATTCTCGCGTCTGCTATTGGCTTCTATCAACTCACGCCTAAGAATGCTGCATCAAGAGCGATCGTTGTCGTTCTATCTTCACTCGCGGCGGTTGCCGGTCTTGCCATTTGAATCGCAAAAGGGGACATTGTACTTTTCGGGCGATCGGGTGCATCGAAGTGGCCGGGTGCGGGGCTTTCCTGTGAGTCGCGTGGTTGCAAGTTCGCACCCGACGGCTTGTGTATTTCGCTCTGATGAGTCACAGGGGCCGCAACGCAACCGCTGGCTGATG
>JALQWE010000627.1 GCA_023258825.1 Planctomycetaceae bacterium
TCCGGTGCAGCACGGCGATGCGTTCCTGCTGCAGGCGAGCACGCTTTGCGGAATCCTCAACGCCGGCAAACGGTTTGCCGAGCTGCCAGTCTGCTGTGTGAATGAATGTGGTCATGCAACGGGGATTATTTCTGGTGGGGAAGTGTGTCTGGTGCGCCTATGCCAGCCAGCGACGATGTTGGGTGACGAGCGTGGTCCAGTGTAGGCAGGGTGCCTGGACAACGGTCTGTCCAGGCAACGCTGGATTCCGTTGATTTTTTGACTTTTGTCGGTGGGTTGAGGAATTGGCAGGGAGCAAGGCGGGTGAGGAGCGAGGCGGCAGCGGACACATTCGAGAGGGCAGCTTTGGTCACTTCGTCGCAATGATTTTTGGTGGTCGCGATTGGTGTAAGTCACTGCGAGGAATTCACTTATCACGACTCGCTCCAGATGGATGGCCCCGTTTTGGCCCCACACGCTACAGATGGATGGCCCCGTTTTGGCCCCTTCACGACAGTTGATATTTGATTGTTCCGCCAGAAAATAGTAGAAATTCAGACAAGGGGTCCGGAACCTTGAGCTCGAAAGTCACTAGCAATGGCATGGAACGACTTTCTCTTTGGCATTCGCCCAACAAGCACGCCGAAAACAACCAAAAGACTGCGGTGGTCTACTTACCGTGGCGATGAATGGTGGTGTGGAGAAGCGTTCGCTATGTGCGGTTGTCTTGATTTTACGATTGAAAGTTTCGGGCCGTTCACTGCACCGAATCTGGCCATCGAACTGATCCGAGATGCGTGGGAACGCTTTTCGGGGTATTCCATTTATATCTGGCTTGATCCGATCACCGAAGGTGTTGTCAGGACGCTTAACGAACAAGCAATGATCGTGTCGCGAGAGATTGAGCTTGCCCCACGAACTCGCGTCGCAAGGGTGGTCAGCATTTCCGGCGGCGATTCGAAAACGACGCCAACCGAAAAACTTCCGAACAGGCCATAAGTCGGTCCCACGGTCCATAGTGTTCATCGCTGCACGCAGAACTTCAGTGTCAGCCAGCGGGAACCGCTGCAATCTGTACGACGAGCATCCGGGGTCTCCTGAGGCCACTGCGGAAGTGCCTTTTCGAAAACAGATGCGACGCGCCATAGATGGATGGCCCCGTTTTGCGTTTCGCCCCGTTTTGACGTTCCGTCAAGAACCCACCAAATCCCAACAGGAACTCGATCAAAGCATCTGAGTCACGCTTTGGCTCTACAACTCTGTGGGCCATGCGCCAGCTTATCAACCAACAGCAGATTCCAATTGGAATCGCAAAAAACATACTCAGCGATACGAGTGAATGTCCGCTCCGAGTAATAACAGCGATACTCGATAGTTCGCCAGCGGTCACAAAGACGACCCCGAGAGATGCGAGTAAAGGACAGGCGAACACCGCCAGCAGTTTGAACGGATGTTCTTTGATGATGTTTGCCATGGTGGGATCACGACGTCATTGTGCCGCGTCGTGGTGGGCCTTTGGGTCAACAGCGAACGATGGCGTTCACCGAGTTGCGGCTGGCGGATGCTTGAAAACAGAAAACCCGCGGGCCGCAACTCCTGACGCTTTGTTATGCACGCCTCGCGTTCCAATGCTCAGGCGATTTGGCCGCGTGAATCACTGCATACATCAGTAACCGACTTGAATCGCTTTCAAACACTACGAGATATGGAAACCTTTTCACTTGTCGGTAACGAAGATGTGTGTCGATTTTGCAGTGACTCTCTGGATCTGCAATGATCAAGTCAACGCAATCTCGTACCGCAGCGCAGAACTCCACTGCAAGTCCACGCTTTCGTGCCTCGTACCACGAGGCGGCTTCGGAGATATCTGACGGGAACGAAGGATGAAACTGCACGATTCTATCCATTGTTCTGGATCGACACCCTTTGCCACATCTCTTCGTACGTCAGGGCAATGCCCGGGTCACGCAATAAATCTGAGCGTCGACGATTTGCTTCAGCGATAGCCCATTCTGGCACGGGCACATTTTGCAAGTCATCACCAAGGCTGTCCCAAAGAAGCTCTACGAGCTGCATTCTTTCTGCAGCTGGTAGCGACAGGAGCGGTGCTGGATCAATTGTCATGGCAGACCCACGAATGTCGGACAGCGTGAAAAAGCGAACACGAAAGCCTGTATTTTACCGGCAATCACCACTTCCACCAGATGGAATTCAAGCCATTTTCTGCGATTCGTGCATCACGACCTGGCTCACCCGGTGGCCAGGCGCGAACTCGAATATCAAAAGATCTTCATCGGCCGGCCACTCGGGTTGAGCGCCTTGTTCGGCGTTTCTGGCTCAGAAGTAGTTCGGTCGTGAGGGGCCTGCCAGTGCCATGCACATTTTGGTGTTCATTTGTGGGGTGCATAGGTGAGGTTCCGCTTCCTGACGGGCGCGGCTCGGGGGGGGCTGGTCAATAGGCAGTTGCCAGGTTTGCCAGCTTCAGGCGGACGTCGTGGCTTGTGATCTGTGGCGGTGAAACCGCTGGGTGTCCGTTTCGACGGGGCGAAACACGACTTTGGGCAGGGTTCGTGCCGTTTCGCCATCTCAGTCCCTGCTTCTGGGACTCAACACCACGTGTGACGCAGCGGAGGGGGGCGAGTGGACAGAAAAAGGAGAGCAGACCGAGCAGATGGGAGAGAGCGGGACGGTTGGGGGCGAGCAGTCGCTGATGGACCGGTCAAGCGCCACAACCTCTGCTTTCTACTCTCTCCCATCTGCTCTCTATTTTTGGCCTTTGGCC
>JALQWE010000628.1 GCA_023258825.1 Planctomycetaceae bacterium
CAGAATGTTCTCCCGTCGATCCTGGAAGGATCCATCCCGCAGCGATTCCATCTGACGAGACACATACAGCGGCAGTCGAGTAAAGTCGAAAGAATCCCGGGTCTTCCCAGGCGGAAGCTGTGACCTCGTCAGCAGGCGTTTGATGCGACCTTCCCGCCGGGTTTCGCACTCCATCGTCGCCAGTTCTGACAGATACGCAACGTGACCCGGGAAAACCAATTGTCGTCAGACGGATGTGCAGACTTACCTGCGATCGGCCAGAATCAGAGCGCGAACAGGAGCTGGTAGTCCTTCGATGGTTTTCGAGTGATCCTGTGGACTGAGGAAGTTTTCCAGCGATTCAAAGGTCATCCATGGGGTGCTGCGTTGTTCTGCGACGGTGGTGCGTGAAAGATCCGCGAGTCGAAGGTTGGTGTAGCCTGTGCGACGGAGCCAGAGCAGGAGCATGTCGACGGAGGGGATGAACCACACGTTGCGCATTTTGGCATAGCGGTCCTCGGGAACCAGCACATGCTGTCCTGGTTCATCGAGGACGAGTGTTTCGAGGATCAGTGTGCCGCGGGGGGCGAGAGTTTGTCTGAGGGACTGCAGGTGTTCGATGGGGCTGGAGCGATGGTAGAGGACGCCCATGGACAGGGTGATGTCGAAGTGCCCCGGAGTTTTGGGGAGTGCGGCATCGGACAAGGGCAGTATAAAGTGGGGCGTCTCGGGGGCTGCAAATTTCTTCAGGAACTCGAACTGCATCACGTACAGCAGAAAGGGGTCCAGTCCGAGTACAAGTGAAGCGCCGGCGTTGAGCATACGCCAGCCGTAGTAACCATTTCCGCACCCCACATCCAGGACTGTGCGACCATGAAAATTCACATGAGGGGCAAGTCGATCCCATTTGAGGCATGAGCGCCATTCGGTATCAATGGGAACTCCGAAGAATTCGAACGGTCCTTTTCGCCACGGGTGCAGTGATTGCAGGCAGGTCGTGAGGATCTGACGATTGTGGTCACTGAGAGTGCCGGAGACAGTGACGGCATCGCTGTGCGCCGTGATCTGTGCATCCGGGCAGTGTGGCAGGTTTTGCCATGCGGTGGTCCAGAGATTGAGATGTCCGTTGGTGACTGGATCTGTGGCCGCCTGAAGTTGCTGGCGCAGATGTTGAGACCATGCTTCCTGGTGCTGCAGTTCCAGTTGCCGGAAGAGGGGTTCGTAGTGGAACAGAGTGTGTGTCATGGCGGAGGGTTCTGTGGAACGCACGAACAGCATTGTCTCAGGCGAAGCTGAGCTGGGGATCAGATGCCGCCCAGTTCTGTCGCGCGGCTGACACGTCCGATGGCAAGGATATACGCGGCGGTTCGGAGAGAGACGTGTCGTTCGGCCGCAATGGTCCAGACTCGGTGGAATGCGCGAGTCATATATTTTTCGAGTTCTTCGCGGACACGGCTGATGTCCCAGCGGAAATACTGTTGATTCTGCACCCATTCAAAATAGCTGACCGTGACACCTCCGGCATTGGCGAGGATATCGGGCAGCACGGGGATTTCGCGTTGGCGGAAGATGGCATCGGCCTCGGGCGTGGTCGGGCCATTGGCGGCTTCGATGATGTAGCGAGCGCGGACGTCTCCGGCATTCTGTTCAGTCAGCACATTTCCCAGTGCGGCGGGAATCAGTACATCGACATCGATGCTGAGGACCGTTTCATTGGAGACGGGTTGACCTCCTGGAAATCCTGCGAGTGACTTATTGACGGCGACGTATTCGAGTGCAGCGGGGATATCAATTCCATCGCGATTCAGGATTCCGCCGCTGACGTCTGAGATCGCGATCACTTTACCGCCGGCCTGATGGAGATAGGAGGCGGTGAAGGAGCCGACATTGCCGAAGCCCTGGATGGCCACGGTTGAGTTTTCGATGGAGCGTCCGAATTTTCGGAGGAACGCCAGGGTCAGGGTTCCGACTCCGCGTCCGGTGGCTTCTTCGCGTCCCTCGGCGCCGTACAGTTCGACGGGTTTTCCGGTGACGCATGCGGGGGCAAATCCATGAAATTTTTCGTACTGATTCATGATCCACGCCATGGTTTGCGCATTGGTGCCCATATCGGGGGCCGGGATATCCTTGTCGGGGCCGAACAGGTCGTGGATCTCGTCGACGAAGCGGCGTGTCAGACGTTCGAGTTCGTCGGTGGATAGATCTTTTGTGTTGACACTGATACCGCCCTTGGCACCTCCGTAAGGAATGTCCACCACTGCTGTTTTCCAGGTCATCAGCGAGGCGAGTGCGAGGACTTCGTCGGCATTGACCTCATGATGGTAACGAAGCCCGCCTTTCATGGGACCGCGGGCACTGTTGTGTTGCATGCGGTATCCGATAAAGGTGGCGATTTGCCCATTGTCTCGTTTGATAGGGACCTGAACTTTGATTTCCCGTTCGGGGGTAACGAGCAGATCGCGAAGGCTGTCGGACAGGCCGATCACGGAGGCCGCTTCTTCAAAGTAGAACTGAGCGGCTTCAAAGGCGGATTTCATGATGGAAGTTCCCCGGCAACTGCAACGGTTAATCGCGGACGCCCTGGTCAGAGCATCGGCCACTCTGTCAGCCGAAATGCCCGGAGGGCGTGTTACTGGCGGCAGTATCCCAGTTTTTGCGAGTTTGTCACGAGTGCCCGCGAGGTGGAGAAATGGTGTTACCGCTCAAGCCCGAGCCTAACTCCCCAATGAGGGTGTGATAGGCCATCGGCATGCGCATGATGTCGTGGTGAAT
>JALQWE010000629.1 GCA_023258825.1 Planctomycetaceae bacterium
GGCCGCCGGAAAGGCGAGCGACAAATCCTGACGTCATGGAAATCCAGCTTTCTGTGACTGCCACACCGCTGCGGTTGCAGGCGACTGACAGGTTCGTTGAGAGAAACAGAGAAATCGGCCGCAGAGAACACCGTGTCGATCACAGAGACAGTAGCCAGTTGCCAGTTGACCTATGGCAGTGAACGCAGACGACAGCGGTGAGTCGATTGTGAATCACCAGGCAGAGCACACTACTCGACCGTCATGATCCACTGAATCAGATCCGCCATGGCCTGCGTGTCGATACTCTTTTCCAGGCCTTCCGGCATCAGAGACCGTCCCGTATCCCGCAGTGCTTCCACATCGGCACGCAGCAGCGAGGTCTCCCGGGCTTCCGCGCGTCGCAGTGTCAGGCTGGCGGCAGATTCACTGATCAACACGCCGTTGTGAGTGGTTCCGTCAGTCCCGATCGCCACGTAATCGCGCCACGCCGGATTCACTTCCCGGTTGGGATCCAGCACATTCGTCAGAATGGCTTCCGGACCACGATTTTTCAATGAGGCGAGGCTGGGGCCCACCGGATAGCCGATCGAACCGATCTGATGGCAGACAGAACAGTGCTGTCGGAAAACCGCTTGCCCGCGTTCGGGGTCTCCCTTCAGCGTCAGAGTCACCTGGTAGGCACGAAGCACGTCAGCACGAGACGACGTAGCCGTGGCTTCCAGCAGGCGAATGGCCAGAGCTCGTACGTTCTGGTCCGATACATCAGTCAGCCGCTGCAGCTCGGACGGCGTCAGCGATGCCTGCGGCAGTGTTGAGGACAGAATGGCTTCAAGGAACGGCACCGTCCACGTCGCTCGACGCAGCAGTGCTTCCCGTGCCCTGCCGGCAAGTGCCGGAGAGAACCCCGACAGCCGCGGGATCAGTTCCGCTGCAATCTCCGGATCAGAAAATCCAGCCAGCGTTTCCATAGAAGCCAGCTGAAGTTCCGGATCAATCGTGGATTCCAGATTGGCCAGCAGCAGATCCTTCTCCGACGCATAGCTGGACAGGCTGAGCACCCGCACGGCGGCCGCACGTGCCACCGGGCTCTGCGATTCGTCCGCAGCCTGTTGCCGTGCCGCCGTCACCAGGGTTTGCGTGAGTTCCTGAAAGCCGGGGTGGTTCGCGAGGGACGCATTCGCGGCGGCAGCCGCCTGAAGAATTCGTACCTGCAATCCCGGATTTTTGTTGACAACGGCGATGGTTTGGCGCAGCACAGCAGGATCCGCGTCACTCGGCAGGCGACGGCAGACAAGATCAGTCAGCTCCGGAAGAACCACAGCCACAGTTTCGGCATTTGCGGTCGTGGAACCGGCCAGTGGCACCAGAGCGTCGGTCGCAGACGATCCCAGCGAAGACAGCAGCGCGGTGCGAATCCAGCGATCCGCCCCCCGACGGCCCAGCAGGTCCACAATCGCCTGCAGACGCTCAGCGGATGGCGGCAGTTCCCCCAACGTGAAGGCCAACTGCAGCAGCACACGCGGCTCAGATTCGTCGGTCAGGTTCAGCAAGGCCGACGCCATCGTCGGCGAATCGCGAAAATCCTCCGCCGCCAGAATCGCGCGTTCACGCACGCCGGGGACCGGGTCCCGCAGCAACGGCACAAGGTCCGCCTCCATCAGAGCACGCAGCCCCTGCAGTCCACCAATACTGTGAAAGCGGGCCAGGCCCGAGGACGATGTTCGCAGCAGTGTTCTGAGTGCCGGGATGGCTGCAGCATCCTGTCGCTCATACAGCAGGCGTGATGCCGTGTCCCGATGCCACGCATTCGGATGTTCCAGCAACTGCACCAGCTCCCCGGTGGCCATACGACTCAGCTGCGGTGTCGGACGGTAGGTCCATTCCGCCGGGGCCAGGCGATACAGACGCCCGCGGTCCCGTCCACTGGTCAGATCCAGATGGCGTTTGATTTCCGGAGGCAGACTGGCCGGGTGCTCAATCGTTTCACGGTACATGTCCAGAATGTGCAGACAGCCATCCGGCGCGTTGGCGTACTGGACTGGGCGGAACCAGATATCCCGCGACGCCACCAGTTCTCGCCCGACATCCATCCGCTCAGCGGTCCAGCCAACGCCATTGGGGATCAGACGCTTGCGATGGACAATATTGCTGCCCACGTCTCCGATAATCGCGATCCCTTTCAGATCTTCTGACCACGCGTCGCCGCGATAGATGGTGATGCCGGTAGCTCCCGTGAAGTAACCAGCCGGGCGGCCTCCTCCCTCCACGATGCCTTTAGACAATCCGGACGCGCGGAGCCGCGTGCGCACAATTCGCCACGGCTCCACGGGACTGATACGAAACACCGGCGCCTGACCGCCGTCCGCAGCGATACTGATCCGCGCGGGTGCTGCCGAAGGCAACGGCGAACGAGACAGGTAACGATCCTGATACACAATCAGTTGGGCGTGATCGCTGTTAGCGCTGACGAAGCGACGCCCCCAGTCATCAAACGACATGCCGTGCTGTCCCCCACCAGTTTCCGGACGCAGTTCCAGCGTGATGGGATCAAATGAGAAATCCCGACCACGGCATTCCACAGCAGGACGATCGGGAAACTTCGGACTGGTGATGCTTCCCCCCGTTGTACTGGCAGAACCATAAATTCGATTGTCCGGCCCCCAGTGCAGGCTGTTGATCAGACCCTGCACGTTGCTGCGACTGAAGCCCGTGAATACGGTTTCCTGAATGTCGGCCTGCAGGTCTCCGTCTTCGTCCTTCAGGAAAAA
>JALQWE010000630.1 GCA_023258825.1 Planctomycetaceae bacterium
TCCGGGGCCTTGGCCATAAAGCCGGCGTTGGAAAGCTTGCCTTCGTGACCACGAATGAAGCCGCGCAGTTTCTCGGCTTCCTTCGTCTGTCGCGTCAGTTCTGCCTGGCGGTCGATCAGTCCTTCCAGAGGAATGTAGCCGTCCGCATCGCCAAGAGAAAAGCTGGCCGCTCCTGCCGGGCGGCTGATGTCCAGCCCGGCTGCTTCCAGCATGGTCTTTGACAGAAAGTCGAACTGGCCGGCGACAGCCTGCAACTGTTCGGCGACCTCCGGGGTACACCGCATGAACAGCTTGAGCTGTGCGGCTGGTGAGATGCCGTAAACCGAGCGGACGTTTCGCACGGCAATAATCGTCTGCTGCAGTCGCTCAAACCGCTTTTCCAGGGCTTCGTCAATCCGTGAGACGGGCAAGGTGGGCCATTCGGCCATCATCACGGATTCGCTGCTGCTGGCGGGCGCAGCAAGGCCGCGTTCCGGTGCCAGCTCATTCAGTTTGTGCCAGAGTTCTTCTGTGATGAAGGGAGCAAAGGGGTGTAGCAGTCGCAGCAGTGTGTCGACCACGACCACCAGCACACGCTGTGCGACGGCTTTCGATTCCGGGTTGCGGAATCGAGGCTTCAGGAGTTCGAGATACCAGTCACAGAACTCATTCCATGTGAATTCCCGAACTGCTCGTGTGGCCTGATCAAACTGGTAGCGGTCCAGCATCAGGGTGACTTCCCGCAGCGTGGAACTGAGTCGACTGAGGATCCAGCGATCTTCCACCTGCAGGTCTGCTTCAGCCACTGGTGCTGCGGTGTAGCCTTCCAGATTCATGAAGGCAAACCGACAGGCATTCCAGAGCTTGTTGCAGAAGTTGCGTCCATAGTCGAATCGCTCACTGACGATGCGAGCCACCGGCGCGCCGGCATCCGGTGTGAACCACGGACTGGGGAACTGAAACGATTGCTTACACTTGCCGCACTTGATGGATGGGTTGGGACCACCCATGGGCTTCATGTCCTGATGTTCCTTCGTCTGCGGTGTGACCGCCTGACAGTGCGGACATTCATAGCCGACGGGCAGGCGCACGTCCTGCGTTTCTCCACACAGCGAGGCGATCGTGAATCGCACAGCATCTGTGCCATACTTCTCGATCAGTTCCAGCGGGTCAACACCATTTCCCCGCGATTTGGACATTGTTTGTCCAAGGCCATCGAGGATTTTGGGATGAATGTAGACGTGTCGAAACGGCACATCGCCCATATTGTACAACCCGGTCAGCACCATACGGGCCACCCATAGCGTGATGATGTCGCGTGAGGTTACCAGTACGGAACCCGGGTAGAAGTAATTCAGAACTTCATTGGTGCCTGTGACCGCGGGGGCGGATTCGCCCTGCATGGGAGGATTTTGCTGCTGATCCGGCCAGCCCAGAGTGGCGTGCGGCCAGAGGGCGGAACTGAACCAGGTGTCCAGAACGTCTTCGTCCTGAACAAAGCCCAGTGCCCCCAGCTGTTGCTCCAGTTGATCCTGACCGGCATCCACGCAGCACAGAATCAGTTCTTCGCCGGGGTGCAAACCCGGGGCCAGTGTGGCGGCAAGCTGTCCACGCAGGGATTCCGGGAACTGGATCTGACCGTTCGGCAGTAGTTGCGCACCGAATGCGCTCAGGCTGGCAATCCGCTGATCGCCCTGCCCCGCAGGCTGCGACCAGACCGGAATTCTGTGGCCCCACCAGAGCTGACGGCTGATGCACCAGTCTCGTTTTTCGGCAAGCCAATCCACGTACGTGCGGGCATAACGCTGCGGGAAGAATCGCACACGGCCATCCTCCACCGCGTCAATCGCGTTCTGCGCCAGTTCGTCCATCCGCACAAACCACTGATCGCTGAGAAACGGCTCAATGGCGGTTTTGCTGCGATCACTGTGCATGATCGGAATGATTCGGTCTTCAACTTTCTCGAGGTGTCCGAGGGCTTCCATGCGGGCCACCACCTGCCGCCTGGCTTCGAAGCGATCCAGCCCCTGAAACTCACCGCCATTCTCATTGATCGTCCCGTCCGGGTTGAGGATGTTGAGCATGGGCAGATGATGACGCAGGCCACAGGCGTAGTCATTGGGATCGTGCGCCGGGGTCACCTTAACGGCTCCGGTTCCCAGCGTCTTGTCGGCCAGCAGGCCATCCGCGATGATCGGGATTGTGCGGCCACAGACCGGGATGCGGACCATCTGCCCCACAAGGTCACTGTAACGCTCGTCCGTCGGATGAACGCAGACCGCCGCGTCGCCCAGCATTGTTTCCGGACGCGTGGTGGAAAAACTGATTCGCTGGCCCGTCGGATGTCCGGCGGCATCCACAACGGGATAGTTCATCGTCCAGAAGTGTCCGGCAACGTCTTCGTGAAAGACTTCGTCATCGGCCACAGCTGTCTGCAGGTAGGTGTCCCAGTTGACCAGGCGTTTGCCACGGTAGACCAGTCCGTCACCAAACATCCGGAAGAATGTCCGCCGCACGGCACGGCTGCAGACATCGTCCAGCGTAAATCTCACGCGTCGCCAGTCACAGCTGGAACCAATCTGCTTCAACTGGTTCAGAATGCGGGCTTCGTAGTCGTTCTTCCATTTCCAGATTCGCTGGACCAGAGCTTCCCGGCCAATATCGTGCCGCGTCAGCCCCTCTTCTTCCAGCATGCGACGTTCCACAACCGCCTGAGTGGCAATGCCCGCGTGGTCGGTTCCGGGCATCCACAGGGCGACACGCCCCTGC
>JALQWE010000062.1 GCA_023258825.1 Planctomycetaceae bacterium
ACTTGATGCAGCAGGGCTACGTCAACCTCGAAGGCCTGCGGATCCTGGTTCTGGACGAAGCCGACCGCATGCTGGACATGGGCTTCTTTCCGGCCATTCGCCGAATTCTGCAACGCATTCCGAAAAAGCGTCAGACGCTGATGTTTTCGGCCACGATGAAGCCGGAAATTCGGGAACTCGCGGATTCGATGCTGCACGATCCGGTCAGCATCTCGATTGAACCAAAGAAGAAGACCACGGAACTGGTTCAGCAGACGGTGTGTATTGTCCCACAGAAACAGAAGACACGAGTTCTGATTGAACTGATCCAGCGCATGGCGCCGTCTCGGACGATTGTTTTCAGCCGTACCAAACACGGTGCAGACAGAATCGTTCGCCACCTGAACCAGGCTGGACTGCGATCTGAGGCGATTCATGCCAACAAAAGTCAGAACAAGCGACAGCGAATTCTGGAAGAATTCAAGAGCACTCAGCCACCGATCCTTGTTGCGACGGATATCGCGTCGCGAGGCATCGACGTGGATCAGGTCTCGCATGTGTTCAATCACGACATGCCAACGGAAGAAGAAACTTACGTCCATC
Organism: Planctomycetaceae bacterium; assembly: GCA_023258825.1. Classification (GTDB taxonomy): domain Bacteria; phylum Planctomycetota; class Planctomycetia; order Planctomycetales; family Planctomycetaceae; genus SXXK01. The sequence continues at coordinate 583 of JALQWE010000062.1, forward strand.
GGATTGGACGATCCGGTCGTGCCGGAGCGACAGGGGTTGCCGTATCTCTGTGCGATCCGGAAGAGCGGCGGATGCTGAAGAGTATTGAAAAGCTGATTGGATTTGCCATTCCGCAGCAGTCTCTGGAAGGAATTGATCTCAGCAGCCTGCCGGCGGAAAGCGGTTCCCAGGACGGTCGATCTGGTAGTGACGATCAGCGGGAACGGCGTCATGGCGGCCGCGAAAATCGTCAGCGACGTGCCTCTTCAGACTCCTCGTCACGACGTAATGATGGCCCGGGAGAACGTTCACGACGCCCCCCCGCTGCGGCCGAAGTCAGCGATTCCGGTGCACGACGTTTTCATGGACATGAAGCACGGCGACGACAGGACGAAACCACTGGAGCTGGTGGTCGTTATGACGGCAATCGTGAACGACGACCCGCACCTCGATCCGGAGCGGACACACTGGGAGGCGGCGGCCGACCACGTCCTCGTTCTGAGCAACGGCCTGCCGAGCGGAACCGGGCCGATTCAGGCCGTGGAGAACGCAGTGCAGGTGGACGATCCAACAGCGGAGCTGCGCCGCAGTTCAGACCGCGTTCGGTCAGTCATCGTCCTGTGGATTCTGACTTCGGAGACGGAATCTTTCAGCGGGATCGCGAGCGGGAACGTGACAATTCCGGAACGGAGCAATCCCGGCCGCCTCGTCGGCGACGTCCCACAGGAGCACCGGGGGCACAGCGAGATCGTCGCTGAACCAACAGCGTTGTGCGTCGGGTCAACTCGTGGTACACGGCACGCTTCGCAGCAGGCGGCGTTGCGGCCATTGTGCCCGAAATATCGACGGACCGTGGCCACGACTGTCGTCACCAGAACGATCCGGTGATCAGGACAACAAAAGGAATCGGATCACCGGATAAATCTCGCAGTAGTCAGCCAGTGACTGAAAACAGGGATCAGGTTTTCGGACACCGTTAGGAAACCACTGCACCGTCTCATCTCGCAGACCAAAAGTCCCCGTAGCAGGGGGTTGCAGCGCGGATGAGTTCTCATTCACAAAGCCGAATTCATAGCAGGTCAGGGGGCATGTCCCCCTGTTGAGATTCATGACAATAGAACCGCAGATGCCCCCCGAGCAGAATTCTGAAGAGCTCGTACCCGTTGTGCCGACCGTGCCCGACATGTTGATTTCCGCCCCGCAGCCGGAGTCCCTGGATTTACCGCAGGACCACGTCGAGACGCACAGTGGCCAATGGCTCGCGGCCGCAGCCGGGGACGCCGTGATGACCAGCCCCGAAGTGGCTGAAAAGAGCCTGGTGAGTTCGGAAGAGTTCAGCGAACAGGCTGAGATGTCGGCGGAACAGGATTCCGCAGAAGTAAACGTGGAAGAAGAAGAAGACGTGGAACAAGAGTCCACTGAAGAGATCGATGATGAACTTGAAGTAGAATTGTCCGCTGAAGAAGCTGAAGAAGAGGAGAGTATTGAAGATATGAGTGGGGAAGACGTCATGGCAGACATGTTGGAGGACGAACTGGCAGCAGACGTCATCAGCGCTGACGTCACCACGGAATTTGATCGGCTGGGGCTTTCAGAAGCCCTGCGCAAAGCGGTGCGTGAACTCGGCTACGCGACTCCGACACCGATTCAGGCCCAGACAATTCCTCTGTTGATCCAGGGGCGGGACGTTGTGGGGCAGGCACAGACCGGGTCCGGAAAAACGGCGGCATTTGCAATTCCGTTGCTGCAGAAAATTGAACTCAGCCAGAAGAAGCCGCAGGTGCTGGTGCTGGTGCCGACGCGTGAATTGGCTGTTCAGGTGGCCGCGGCATTTGAGCGATATGCAAAGCATCTGCGGGACTTCCGAGTCGTGGCGATTTACGGGGGCGCTGCCTATCAGCCGCAGTTCAGTCAATTGAACCGAGGCGTGCATGTGGTCGTGGGCACTCCGGGGCGCGTGATGGACCACATGAATCGCGGCTCACTGAATCTCAGCAATCTGCGATGTCTGGTGCTGGACGAAGCCGACGAAATGTTGCGGATGGGCTTTGCCGAAAGCGTGGAATGGGTGCTCACGCAATTGCCGGAGCAGCGGCAGATTGCTTTGTTTTCGGCCACGATGCCGGATCCGATTCGTCGAATTGCTCAGCAGTACCTGAAGAATCCCTCGGAAGTAACCATACGGCAGAAATCTGCCACAGCGGACACGATTCGACAGCGATATGTCGTGGTGGCCCAGTATCAGAAAGAAGTCGCGCTGGCCCGACTTCTGGAAGCGGAACCGGTGGATGGCGTCATTGTCTTCGTGAAACTTCGCAGTTCCACCGAGCCACTGGCTGAGTTTCTGAACCAGCATGGTCACAAAGCCGCCGCGTTGAACGGTGACGTTGCACAGGCTCAGCGTGAGCGGATCATTGAGCACCTGAAATCAGGTCGGCTGAATGTGGTGGTGGCCACAGACGTGGCAGCTCGAGGGTTGGACGTGCAGCGAATCAGCCATGTCATCAACTACGATCTTCCGGGAGACAGCGAAGCCTACGTGCACCGCATTGGGCGGACGGGGCGAGCCGGGCGCAGTGGAGAAGCAATTCTCTTTGTGCATCCCAAAGCAAAACGCATTCTGATCAGCCTCGAGCGTGCGACTCGACAGCAGATTGAGCCGATGGATCTGCCGACGAATCGCGTCATCAACAAGCAGCGCATCGCCGCTTTTCATCAGAAGATCCGGGAAGCGATGGCGGATCCGCAGATGGAATCGATGCAGTCGATCATGCAGCATTTCAAACGAGAAAACCCGGACTTACCGGACGAATCGGTGATTGCAGCACTGGCCGTGATGTCGACTGGCGGCAAGCCACTGCTGACACGGGAAGAATTCCAGCAGGCAGCCTTTGATGAACAGCGGGGCCGGTTTGGAAAGGACCGTGACCAGCGAGGATTCCCGGGGAACTCCCGTTTCAACGACCGCGGCCGACACGGAGATCGTGACCGCCGACCGGGCTTTGATCAGGAACGCCGCCCATCACGTCGCCACGGCGATGGTCCGTCGGAATTTCAGGGACGTGACGACGGCTTTCGACGAGAGATGCCTCGTCGGCGTGAGGAAGGGATGGAAACCTACCGTGTAGAGGTGGGTCATCAGCATCAGGTCAAACCTGGCAACATCGTGGGTGCGATCGCCAACGAAGCTGGGCTGGACAGTGCACGGATTGGACGCATAGAAATCCATGACGACTACAGCACGGTGGACCTGCCGGGTGGAATGCCGCCGGAGATCTTCCAGACGCTGAAGAAGACGTGGGTCTCCGGACGTCAGTTACAGATTTCCCGGATGGGCAGCGAACGCTCAGATTCGTACTCCCGCAAACCACACAAGCGCGGCCCCGGGCCGGGACCGGGCAGAGGTGGACGGCGTCGCGAATAAGCGGCTGCCGGTCCTGGTGACGAGGCTCGGGTAGGCTGGGGGCCGAGAGGCAGAGGTATCAGCCGATGCACGGCCGTCGCCTGGTCACGTTGTGATCAGGCGGGGGCTGAAAATCAGAAGGGCATGACGCCAGCGATGAACGCTGAGGTCATGCCCGGAACTCTGACTCAACACGGAGTTTTCAGAGACGCGATTGACTCGCGATCGGCATGGACTCACCTGAGGGTGAGCTGTGCGACTAGCGGCCCAGGAAGGTGCGCTTCAACCATGCGTTCTTACGACGTTCAAGTTCCATCAGACGTCCGAAGAACGTCTGCTTTGGCCGTGGTGCGGTGGAGTAAACAGAGCGAGAGGACACTGGCTGAACCTGCACGGACCCGGAGGCAGATGCCGGCAGTACGTGCACAGCGGATTCGCCAGCAGATGCAGACGCACCCAACGACAAAGCGAAAGCCAGAGCCAGAGCGGACAGAGAGCGCATACGACAGCCTTTCACGGAAGATGAACCGGAATCAGCCTGTGGACCAGCCTTGCCTGCGGGTCCTGCTGTAGAGGTCTGATGACATAGATTCGCTCGCGAATCGCCCAATGGGCAAAACGCTGCGAATGTCATTGTGTTCGGCAGGGGAATCCGGAAGGTTTCGGCAGATCCTGCGAATGGCGATGGTGGTGAATCGATGCTGGCCGGTTTTAGCGGGCGTGCGGACGGAATCGGAAAAGCATACCGGACAAAATAAATGGAATTCGTCGTGCTGCTGGAATGGAGCTGTGGCGAACAGGCTGGAAAACGCCGGCCTGAACACCCTCGGCGAATGCCCGAACAGACCGGATCTCCACCAAAACACGTTTGAAAATGTTTCCGGCATAAGGGAAGAGTTCAATTGACACAGCCGGAGGATCCGTTAATACTAGCGTCACGTCAGTCCGCTAATGCACTGACAAACTCCCTTGGATGACCATGAGCCGCATGATCATGAGCAACAAGGGTGGGTTGATTGAAGATCGTTGAAAAGATCATTGACTCTGAAGCATAGAAGTCACTGGTGCAATGCCACTGCGGTTCATCAGAGATGTTCGGTAGTGATGTTCAGTGATGTTCTCTGCAACAGAGCATTTCTGGATCTGTGCTCCCCAAATCCGTCTCTCGGATGTGTTTTGCAGCGAAGCCCTTCAGGGGATTCCTGTGCAGGCCAGACTGACCGGTTGGTAGTTTGAAGTCGTCTTCACTACCTGCAGAATTGCGATCCCGGTAAGTTCTGTCACTGAAGGAGATCTGAAACTCCTTACAACGGGTCACAGCACAGTCCCGATCCGGAAGCAGTCGCGCCGGAGAACTTTTTTGTGCGTTCCCCGAAAAGATTGAGCGACGGGGTGGGAAGAATTTCCGGGGACGCAAGTCCTTTAAGCGGCTCCCTTTACCAAAGGGGTTCGTTGGTCTGGGCATTTGATGGCCAGTCGGGATGATCTCATCGAAATTCGCAAGTGTGACTGAATTGTCCAGGGCGTCATGATTCAGGCACGGGGTCGAATTCAACAAGGCCACGATTGCGGGCAAGTGGATCAGAAGCAACCTGGCTACCAGGACTGGGCTCTGGTCTTTTTCAGCCTGGCGTTGGTTCAGACTTTGGTTGCAGTGTCTGGTAACTAGAACCACTAAATGGAACCACAGTAGCGGTTTGAGCAGGCTGGTTGTGCGGAACCGGATGCTTTCATCACGCCTGGGATGAAAAGAAAACCCTGACGGTCCTGTCCGAGAGGCGTGCTCGCTTCTGGTCGGTAAGGCGAGTGGGGTACAAAGAGTCATTTTCGGGTGGAATCCGGAGAACCTGCGGACTCCGGCTCATGTTGTGAATTTGGGATTCATCAGCACTCGTGCTGGCACCAGAACTTTGTTGGGCGAATGTGCCGGTCTGGTGGTGTGTCGCCGAATTTTCGTGTGTTGAATAAAGATTTCGTTTCTGGCATGAGGCCTTGCTCCTCATCCTGCCTTTTTTGTCCTGCCAGGTTTTTTGATATGCCGACAAGTCGTTCCGATTCTGAAGGAACAAGCCAGCGTCCCCGCCGCCGAACATCCACTCGCCCAGCATCGGAAGAACGTCGTCCGATTGGCCGTCGGCGAGCTGCTCCAGAGGAGTCTGAAACAGTGGGATCCAGTCCGTCTGACAGTACTGATGATTTTGGTTCCGGAGTGGACAATGAGGAAGTAGTCCCCCGGGAGCCTCGTGCCCCGCGCAGTCGGCGGGCGGTTGTGGACGCCGAAGCGGCACCAGTTCGAGAGGCGGCCGCTTCCGAGGGTGAGTCGGTTGAGCGACCAGCACGTCGGGCTCGCCCCGAACGTCGATCTCGTCGTGAAGTGGCGGGCAGCGGAGAAGAATCCGTCGTCCGTGGCCGTGAAGAGGTGGATGGCGAGCGAACATCCAGTCGACTGGAACGTCAGATTGCCGACGTGGAATCACAGACCGGCATGCGGTACTTCAGTACTGACGATCTTGACTTCGGCGACGACGACAGAGATTCTGAACCACGAACATCGGATCGTCGCTCCAGCGGTCGTCCGCGTCGGGAGAGTGATGACCAGGGTGATCGTCCGCGAGGAAATCGTGGCCAGGAAGACGGTGTGCGATCGCCGCGTGGCGACTCACGCCCACCGCGAGCGGAAGCACGGTCGTCGCGTTATGAGCCGCAGGACGATCTGGAAAAGTGGAGTGACCAGCTGTTTGGTGCTGACACGGAGTCCGTAGACGAATCTCGAGCGCCGTACAGCGGCGAGTCTGAAGGAGAAGCCGGCGACGGGGATCCACGTCGTCCGCGTCGTCGCCGACGTCGTCGTCGTCGCGGCCCGGATCGTCCGGGTTCAGATCGCGTGGGTTCTGACCGTCCCTCCGCTGATCGCGGATTTGGGGATCGCGGTCCCTCGGATCGTGGTTACAGCGACCGCGGGCCCAGTGATCGTGGCCCGAGTGATCGGGGATTCGGCGATCGTGGTTTCGGTGATCGCGGACAGAGTGACCGTGGGCCTGCAGAGTATGCTCCGCGAGGAGACTCACCACGTTTTGACGGGCCGTCGAGCCATGGTGGCGGCCGATACGAAAATTCCGGACGCCGGGAGGGTGGCCGCTACGAGGGTGGTCGTCAGGACGGTGGCCGCCACGGTGGTGGTGAAGGTCGTGGCCGCCGAGGCGGCCGTGGGCGTCGAAATGACGGCGGGCAGCGTGGAAGTCAGCCACTGGGTGGTGGCGGAAACAATACCCGCGGTGGGCGTGACCGAGGCGGAATGCCACGTCGGGTGCGCAGCATTCAGCCTGCCGGAGAAGTTGTTGAGGGAACCTTTGAAGGCGTGCTTGAGCTGCACAACCGCGGTTACGGATTTCTGCGGGATCCGAAACGCAACTACGCAGCAGAAGACTCCAACCCCTTCGTTTCCAGCTCGCTTGTGGAAAAGTATCGACTCCGAGAGGGTGTTCTGATCCGAGGTGAAGTCGGTCAGGGAACCCACAATCAGGGTCCTCGGCTGCAGGAAGTTGAAACGATCGACGGGTTCACTCCGGAGGAATACGAAAAGGTTCCTCAGTTTGACCAGTTGACAGCAATCAATCCCTTCGAGCAGATTCGACTGGAAACCGGACCACGTCCGTTGACAATGCGGGTGATGGATCTGCTGTGCCCGATTGGCAAGGGGCAGCGAGCTCTGCTGGTGGCACCACCGCGGACCGGCAAGACCATGCTGCTGCAGGATATCGCGCATTCCGTCAGTGTGAATCATCCTGAGATCCACCTGATGGTGCTGCTGATTGACGAGCGACCTGAAGAGGTGACCGAAATGCGACGTCTGGTGAAGGGAGAAATTATCTCCTCATCACTGGACAGCGATGTCGAAAGTCACATCCGTATCAGTCAGTTGATCATCGAGCGTGCAAAACGCCTGGCGGAAGAAGGGAAGGACGTCTTCATTCTGCTGGATAGTATCACCCGACTGGCTCGTGCCTTCAACAAGTGGAGCAACACCGGACGAACAGCGACTGGTGGTCTGGACATTCGTGCTCTGGACATTCCGAAGAAGCTGTTTGGACAGGCCCGTCGCTTTGACGAAGGCGGTTCACTTACGGTGTGCGGAACAGCGCTGATTGACACCGGCAGTCGAATGGACGAAGCGATCTTCCAGGAATTCAAAGGCACGGGCAACATGGAAATGATGCTGAGCCGGGAACTGGCTGACCGTCGAATCTGGCCGTCGATCGATATCACTCGCTCCGGAACTCGCCGTGAGGAAAAGATTCTGCCGGCAGACATGCTGGAAGGGATCACCATGCTGCGGCGCAGTCTGATCAGCCTGAGCTCAGTCGAGGCCATGGAACAGCTGACGAGGACGATGGAAAAATTCCCGACCAATCGAGAGTTTCTGACCAAAATCAAGGCCGTGCTGTAATCGTCAAGGTGCTTCATACAGCAGCTCGCACATCGTCTTCAGGCGGTATGCGAGCTGTCTTTGTTTCCGGAGACGGCCTGTCTGCCGCACTGTCTTCCGGAAACCTGCCGACGAACTTAACGAACTCTCGGACCTGTGGCCTCTGGTCTGACCAGGTGGGCGGCACCACACTGGTGTTGCCGGAATCCAATCTCTGCATCCCCACTGGCGAAGTCTTCGCATGAACTGGCTTGTCCTCAGTCTTTTGTCCTCGCTGTTTCTCGGGTTGTATGAGATCGCCAAGAAGGAATCTCTGCGTGGAAACGCGGTGCCTCCCGTACTGTTTTTCAATGTCCTGACCTCCACTCTGGTGTATCTCCCGATTCTGCTGTTATCGCAAGTTGGCGGTGGCAGCATGGCACCTGAATGGCTTGTGGTGGACCCATTGACCTGGCGAGATCACGGCTTCCTCGCAGCAAAATCGTTGCTGGCCGGAAGTTCATGGATTTTCGCCTCGTTCGCCCTGAAACACCTGCCCGTCTCGATCGCGGCCCCAATTCGCGCCAGCAGTCCCTTTGTGACGATTCTGGTGGCCGTCGTATTCATGCGGGAACGCCCGACACCCGGTCAGTGGGCGGGAATCGGTGTTGTGCTGACTGCGTTCTACGCATTTTCGCTTGTCGGCAGAAAAGAGGGACTTGTTTTTCATCGGAATCGCTGGATCGCATGCATGGCGATGGCCACGATTCTGGGTGCGTGTAGTGCGTTGTACGACAAGTATCTGCTAAACACCTGTGGATACAGGACCGCGACGGTTCAGGCGTGGTTCTCGATCTATCTTGTTCCGGTCATGCTGCCTCTGCTGCTGCACTGGTACCTGCGACAACGCCGACATTCCCCCTTTGAATGGCGGTGGTCGATTCCGATGATTGCCCTGCTGCTGTTGGTGTCTGATTTTATGTACTTTTATTCAGTTGAGCAGCCTGGGGCATTGATCTCACTGATTTCACCACTGCGGCGAACCTCAGTGATTATTGCCTTCGTTGCCGGTATTCGACTGTACGGCGAGCAGAACTGGAAAGCCAAGGCCATCTGTATCGCAGCGATGATGCTGGGTATTGGGATCATCACGGGATTCAGTCTTCCGAAGTGATCATTCCCTGCCGCACCACGGCCCGGTGAACTCCGGCAATCAGCAAACCGATGAGTCAGCGTGACCGCAGGGTGGCATCGAAGAATTCAAAGGTCGCGGGGATCGCAGCCTGTACAATGACCAGGTGTTCCACATCCGGAAAGTCCTGATAGACGGACTTTCCTCCGGCCTGTTGCAGACTGTCGTGCAATTGCAGGGCTCCTCGTCGCCCGAAATCTTCCGCACCGGCAGCTACAAACCAGGGAGTGGCCGCGAAACGCTTGACGTCTTCCCCCGCCAGGCGTCCACCGCCGCCCAGAGCAACAGCCGCACGTGCAATCCCGGGATGCTGCTGCATCTGTCGCATGACCTGTGCAGCGCCCATGGAATGCCCCAGCAGTAGAACCTGTTGTCGATCCACGGGAAAGCAGGTTTCAAGAGCTGCCAGCATGTCTTCCAGCCCCAGGGCCAGTCCCAGAAAACCCTGGCCGGGTGCGACGACCAACCAGCCACGTTTTTGGGCTTCCTCTACCACGCGGCCGGCACCGTAGGCTTCGAAAAACATGTTCTCACTGCCACCGGCACCGTGAAACACGAACAGCACCGGCATCGGCCCCTGCGGTGAGGCTGGGCAGCGAATGCGGGCCGGCACGCTGCGACGGGCGTTCGCCAGAGTGAGCCACAGATCGTGGGACTGTCCGTGTTGCTGAAGGACCTGAGAAATCTCGGCATCAGGCTGAGTCATCGATTCGCAAAGTCGCAACCGTGACAGAGCTGGAAAATCAGCTTCCTGCGGTTGGCCTTCGGACAGAGCCGTCAGGAAGGAAATCGTGCTTCGACATGTGGACTGAACAGTGAACGGCTGCAGATCCGCAGAGTCCGTCGGAGTGGGCGGGGATGCAGTGCGCTGTGGGACTTTGTCCCGCAAAGCATCCAGCCGTTCTGAGAGTTGTGAGACCCGTGTGATACGGATTTCCGGCAGCCCGAATGACTCCGTCCCGGACTGGAGTGTTGCGGATAAGCGGTGATCACCTTCAGGCAATGCTCCGGTCGTCCAGTCGACGGACGAGTTGAGAGCCGTGCCGGGAAAGGAGGATTCAGCGAGTAGTCGCCCGTCATTGTCCCGGATCACGATCACAACGCGGGTGTCAGCAGGCGGCATCGTGTTTGTCTTGTAGAAGTTGCGAAGCTCGAGCGTCATCGTCTGCTGTGAGACGTCGGCGCACACCGGACTGGCTATGAGTTGCAGACCGACAACAGACTGCTCGAATGGGGACGCGGGCACAGCACCACGTGCCGTTTGCCAGGCCACATCGAGGGAGCGACCGGCTTCGGAAAGTCGCAGGCTGAAAAAGCTGCTCACCGCAGACTTGAGCGGCGTGACGCAGGCGGCCCGATTTCGGGCATCGGCGGATTGCCAGGCATTTTCGAATCGCTGCAGGCGTCGCCCCAGTTCCAGGCGCTGTGACTGACCGCAGACGGGATTGAATGGCACGAGTCCCAGGCCGCAAAAGCTGATGATGAACGCCGCAACGAACGCCAAACCGACCGACTGACGCATGATTTTGCTCCCCGCATGCAGATCGCTGGCTTTTACCGGGAAGCGGCCTGCGACTCAAACCAGCTGGGCACAGTTTTACTGGGGCAGGAGCGACAGAGGCGGGAAAGAAGGGCGGCCGAACTGAGGTGATCTCTGGACGTAAAAAAACGGCATCCTGAAGGAATCAGAACGCCGTTTTTGAGAGGGGCGAGAGGGAGTCGAACCCTCGCGTGACGGATTTGCAATCCGTTGCCTTAGCCACTTGGCTACCGCCCCAACCGAAATCTGGGTCCCATAGGTAAAATCCACAGGTCCCGCAGATGGGCTTCGTTATAGCGAATATATCGGCAGCAGGTCCAGGCACCTGAAGACAATTCCCGTGGAAATCTCAGAGGAGACAATCTGCGGTTTTGGACACACATGGCAGCTCAGACTCCCGCAGGCCGGAAAAATGGATAAAATAGTGAACATGAAGCTGTCACACTCGATGCTCAACCCTCCAGCTGGACATTCCGGATTCCCGGGAGGTTCGCCTCGAGACCTGTAGAAGTCGGGAAATTCGGTGCGTAGTATGGCCCGTGAAACGGGGTGGTTTACGGCCTGCGGGGCTTGGAATTCCGTCTGGGACCGTCCGCCGTACCGCAGGGGAACTCCGTTAGCAGGCCATGACTGGGCCGAATAATCAGTGGTTGGGCGATTGCCGATGATGATGGGCCTTGTGAACGCCAGCGGAAGGCTGAGTTCGGTCACAGGATCGGTGAGCACATTTTTCAGAGACTCCGGTGAGGAACGCAAGTATGTCAGAATCCGAAGAACAACTGATCCAGTCGGCGCGGGACGCTGTCAGTCAATGCAACTGGGTGGTGGGCGAATGTGCCTCCAAGTGGACTCAGCGGTATGCAAAGGGTCGGACGGACGCGGACTTTGGGCAGATGGTGGGGTTGAGTGGGGACCAGATTTTCCAGCGGAGGCGTGTCTGGGAAGCCTTTGGGGAAACCTACCAGCAGTACTCCGGTCTGAAATGGTCTTTTTTCTACGTGGCATTGAACTGGGACGATGCGGGAGATTGCCTTGCCTGGGCCCAGGACTCTGACGCAACGGTTTCCGAAATGCGTGCGTGGCGCAGGGCACAGCGGGGTGAAGACCTGTTTGTCGAATCTGCTGAAGGCTATTCAGAATGGGCCGCTCCGTTGGGCGTAGACACATCGGCAATGCCGCTGTCTCGTGTTGTGGACCCGGCGGAATATGCGGCGTCGGGCACAGGTGACCGAGCGGGTCTTGCAACCGCCGGTCGACCGGGCGTGGCGACGATGGACGCCGTAGCGCGAGACGCCGGGGAGTCATCTTACGCGCCTTTTCGGTCGGACGCAGCGGCGCCGGCACCAAAAATCCGGGACGAGGGTGCGGCGGCCTCAAGGCAGGAATTATCCCCGGAGCAGTTCTGGAAACGTGCCTCGGCCATGTTGGACAAACTGAACAAAGCTCTGACACCAGGATTGCTGCAGGCGCTGGATCAGCAGTCAGATGGCGTCCGTGACAAGCTGCGGGACGCTCTGCAGGAAATCTCTGACAAGCTGGAGAGCTCCCTGAACTAGTGCTCTGGGATCGGGCATCAGGCATCAGAAAGGGGTCAGGAACCAATAG
>JALQWE010000631.1 GCA_023258825.1 Planctomycetaceae bacterium
AATCCAGACGTCCCTCGTTCAGATTTGCCGCCTCCGGATTACGGCTGTCCAATTGCTCGAAAAACGGGACCAGCTGTGCATCCTGGTCATAATGCGGGCGATCCGCAGGAGAAAAACCATTGAAATCCCCGATCAGCAGAATCCTCGGATCCGATTCGGGCAATGAGCCTACATCCTTCTGCAGCAGGCCGGCTTCCACAATTCGTCGCGCATAATTCGAGGGATGAAAGTGAATCACATAAAACCAGAGCCCCGCGATACGACAGCGCAACAGGCCATGATGAAACCCCTCGCGCAGACGCTGAACATCTGTGATGGGAAACCGGGATGTAATGCCCGTCGGAAACCCATCCTCCTTCAGCAGCACAGAATGGTGATGCCCCCACGACGCCGCATCTCGTGCCAGTCGATCCTCGGTGTAACCATTCAATTCCTGCAGAGCAACCACGTCGGGTGATTGCGCTGCCATCCACGTTTTCCAATGCGAATATCGCGGCTCTGACTTCTTCGTAAACCCATACCAGACGTTGTGTGTCAGAACCTTCAGAGTTTCCGGCGGTTCATCAGCCAGCACTGGAAAGGTACCGCACAACAGACTCAGCAACAGCCACGTCCAGCACACGGAACGCACTTGCGAAACCCGCATGCGGCGCAACGACTGATTGCCGCCTGCCGCACCACGATCGCTGTCAGGACACCGTTGAGCTCGGGGGAACACAGGAATCAGCTTCACAGGAAACTCCAGACAGCCTCGACCATGACGCGGGATCACTCAGATCCGTCAGATCGGGATAACCAGGGAAACTCATGGCATCAGTGCACAGTCAGGCCCCACAAGGCCCCTCATCAGGTCGCAGCATAATCCACTTCGCGCCCCGGAAAAGTCTGAACCCGGAAATCTGTCGTTCCGCGGGGGCCGGCAAGCTGTCAGATTTCCCTCATTCACACTTGTTCGATACAACACGCAGCCGCGGGCTGATTGCTGAAGGTATCGCAACGACGGGATCAACTCCGGCATCCGAACAGGGACGGTCAGGGAAGATGCGCTGGGGCCGGGGAGACGTCTTCCGCAGGCAGACAGAACAGAGTTTTGCAGAGGGCAGGCTGATTCGACGTGACCATGGACCGCCGAGACATTCTGGAACTTTGTCGCACACCGCTGCGTCTGGGCAATCGAGACCTGGCCACTCGTTTTTTTCTGGCCCCGCTTGCAGGCTACACGCACCTTGCGTTTCGAACGGTCCTGCGTCGACTGGGTGGGCTTGGACTGGCCACCACAGACCTGGTTCAGGCCACCATGCTGTGGTCGGAAAGTCGCAAGTCGCTGGAATTGGTGGCCACTAATGCAGAAGATCGCCCGTTGTCGGTGCAGATTTTCAGTGGACGAACAGACGACCTGGTCAAAGCGGCGAAATGGTTGCAGGATCACGGCTACCAGGGCATCGACATCAACATGGGCTGCCCGATGGCGAAAGTCAATGGCGCGGGTGGCGGAGCCCGATTGATGTGCAACACGGACGGCGCCGTGCGGATGGTCGACCAGGTGATCAAGTCCGTGCAGCTCCCCGTCACCGTCAAGATGCGACTGGGGTGGGATGCGACCGCACTGACAGCCCCGCAGCTGGCGGCGTCACTCGAAAACGCGGGGGTTGCGGGCGTCACCATTCACGGCCGCACACGAGCTCAGGGATTTCAGGGAACCGTCAATCGCGACGGGATCCGCCAGGTTGTCCAGGCGGTCAAATCCATGCCGGTGATTGCCAACGGCGACGTGCGAACACCGGAAGATGCCATCACAATGTTGCAGGAAACCGGCTGCGCCGGAGTCGCCATTGGCCGCGGGGCCATGCTGGACCCCTGGATTTTCCGCCGGATTCAGCGAGTGGCCTCAGGAGAAACCGGCAACACCGATCCCACCTCGGACGAGCAGATTTCTTTTCTGGAGCAGCATTTCACGCTGATGATGGACCAGCACGCGGAACGGTCCTGCATTCTGTTCCGCAAATTTGCCGCCTGGTACGGAGCACGTCTGGGAATTCCGGACGATCTGGAAGACCGCTTGCGGCGATTTGAAACACCGGGGGAATTTGCGGAGATTGTGGAACAAATTCGGGAACGACACGGGGAACGAGCCTGCACGATTCCCACAGCCCTGCTGAAAGTTCCCAACGGCCCGGTGGAACACTGGTAGAATCGCTGCAGACGGCCCCAAAAATCCAACAACCGAACAACCCACCGGGAACCCGCTTGCGAAACTTTCAAATCCCGCTAAACTGTTGCACCTCAGCAGGAAAAGGCCAAATTCGCATGCCGAAAAAAGGCTGTATTTCTCCTGAAAAGCACTCGTAGCTCAATTGGATAGAGCATCGGTCTACGGAACCGAAGGTTAATGGTTCGAGCCCATTCGAGTGCAACTTGAACAGCCGCAAGGACTTACATCCGGTCCCTGCGGCTGTTTTTTTGCGCCCATCGGGTGAGGGGGGAGGGCGAAGTTCCATCTGAGCCGCCCGGCACTGCCCGCAACGTCTCTGCAACCTAGCGGCCCCTGCCGCGACGTGTGTCGGTCCAGCGGAAACCGGGGAGCCCGCCGGATGCCAGATGGCTCAGCGGAAGCCAAATGGCAATGCCTCCCCGACACCGGGCGCATCTTCTCTGCCAGACCCGATGGGCGTCTTTCTGGGACGTATTCCGGTCGGTTGTGGGACACCCGTGACACTCACCGAAGTTTGTGTGCCATGTTTTTGAT
>JALQWE010000632.1 GCA_023258825.1 Planctomycetaceae bacterium
CTACCCCGTCCAGCAGAAACTGCTCACCGAAGGCATCTCGCGACGCACCAGCATCGAGTGGACGGTCAGTTACGACCCGGACAAAGGCACCAGCCACCTCAATCCATGGTACGAAAAGGAAAACTGGTCCGAGGGATTCGATGTGGTGATTCACGACGAATGCACCTCCGACGTCAAAGATCCCAAAATCGTGGAACGAATCCTGCGGCCACACCGCGAGGGACTGCCCGCTGTCGTCCTGCACTGCGGCATGCACAGCTATCGCACAGAAGGTTTTCCACAGACAACCCCATGGTTTGACTTCACCGGACTGGCCAGCACCGGACATGGTCCTCAGGAACCAATCGCCATTGAATTCCTCAGTGAAACAAACCCCATCACACTGGGACTGAAAAACTGGACCACAGATCGCGAGGAACTTTACAACAATTCTTCCGGACGCCTGCTGGAAACAGCCGAACCACTCGCCATGGGCAAGCAGGCGTGGACAGGGAAGGATGGCCGCAGCAACGAAGCGTCAGCCGTTTGTGTCTGGACCAACCGCTACAACGGGAACACCCGAGTCTTTGCCACGACGCTGGGACACAACAACGTCACCGTCGGCGATGACCGCTATCTCGACCTCGTCACACGTGGTCTGTTGTGGTCCGTCGGTCGACTCAAGGATCCGGCAGCAACAACTCCGGAACAGAAATGATCTCGCTGCCGCCAATGGTCTCAGGCCATAACAGCGGCATTCCGGTTCAACACAGAATTTTATGATTTTCAGGTACTGGACCGTTCCAGACACCGTCGCTCTTCACCTTTTGCAGGACAGCTGACATGACCACTGAACCACTGAAACTTAAAGGCAACATCAAGCACTCCATCGTGTTCTGGTGCTTTAATATCGCCGGAGAATTCTGGGACTTCGAAAAGACCTGTCAGGTTGCGACTTCGCTGGGCTGCAAGTCAATCGAAATCTGTGGACCGGAATACTGGCCGCTGCTGAAGAAATACGGTCTCGTCTGCGCGTTGGCCCCCAATGGTATGCCTGGAGCACCGTTCGTCCGCGGCCTGAACAACCGTGACTGCCACGCCGAAGTCATCGCCGCCACCAAAAGCATGATTGACGCCTGCCACGAATATGGCTTTCCGAACGTTATCGCCTTCACCGGCTACAAATGGCGCAATCCGGAAGATCCGACCAGCGGTGAACTCAGCCTCGAAGAAGGTGCAGCCAACTGCATCGAGGCTCTGAAACAACTGGCCCCCTACGCCGAACAGAAAAACGTCACCATCTGCCTCGAACACCTCAACACCCGCGACGGTAGCCATCCCATGAAGGGACACCCGGGGTACCAGGGCGACGACATCGATTACGTCGCCAACATCGTTCGCGGAGTGGGTTCTCCCCGAGTCAAGCTGCTGTTTGACTTCTACCACGTGCAGCTGATGAACGGAGATGTGATCCGTCGCCTGGAAGAAAACATCGATGTGATCGGACATGTTCACACCGCAGGCAATCCCGGCCGCTGCGAACTGGACGAGAATCAGGAAATCAACTTCCCGCCGATTCTTCGCAAACTCGTGCAACTCGGTTACACCGGATATGTGGGCCATGAATTTATTCCCACACGTGACCCGCTGGCCGGTCTGCGCCAGGCCGT
This sequence comes from Planctomycetaceae bacterium, assembly GCA_023258825.1. Classification (GTDB taxonomy): domain Bacteria; phylum Planctomycetota; class Planctomycetia; order Planctomycetales; family Planctomycetaceae; genus SXXK01. Next base: position 1,650 of record JALQWE010000632.1, read on the forward strand.
GGAAGTCTGCGACGTCTGACCGGACGCAGCCATCCATGTGAAGTCTTCGGAAATCCTGCGCAGCGGCATCCCCTCTGCGCAGGACGCTCGACATTCGCCAGTCAGATTGCACACCTCAAAAGACTACAACCTCGACGCGTCACCGATTCGTTCGCTGATCCGTGTCGGCGTTTTCGCAGCAGGCACAACAACCTCGGGGATCGCCTGAAAATAGGGCGACGTCCTGTATTCGCTCAGGCCTGGCACCACCAGCCTTGTGCGCAGCGAACGGTACGGCGCACGGGATTCATAGTCGGCCGTGTCTCTGATCGGAAGCAGGGCAAAGTTGCCATCGCAACCTGCGTTTTCCGGATGATATGCGGCGAACCCGCCGGTCCGCAGAGCCTGCCAGTCGATGCAACGGGCCACATCGTTGTCTGTATCCGGAGCGTACACGAAGGAATCAAGTCCCGGTACCACCGACAGCTCGGCGACGGCCGAACCAAAACTGCCAAGTTGCAGGGCAATCACATCTTCGTTCAATGCCCGTGACGTCGCCGACCCCGAGTTGAGTGAGGGTCCGCGATGGACACTGGCAGACACCGGAAAACCGGCATTCAGACCGGACTCGGGACTAACCACCACAAATTCATCGATGGATGTGATGACACTCGCCCGGCATGGAGCAGCCGCCGGCAATGCGCAGAGAAGCACTGCGAAAAACAGCCCACCGCTTCCGGCAACTCGACAAATGTCCACCGTGTACCTCTCCATGTCCTGACACCGCTTTGCCTAATGGTAGTGGTATTACCACATCCGAATGAAAACTGTCAACGTCAGTCTCAGCGGCCTTGCGTGCTGAAAAGGAGGGAGGGCGAAGTTCCACATGAGCCGCCAATCGGGCAAATCGTGGCTCAGCAGGAACACACGCCATTCCCCCAAAGGCGTCTTTCCGAAGGTTGACTCTTCCACGGCATCCTTGCCTGCTGTGTTCACTGCCTGATTTTCAGCCAGGACTGTCAGTCTGATGGGCAGTTACCTTCGGGAGAAATTGCGAGCGGCGGGGATTTCTCTGCGGGGATTCGGGGTTGCACTCACTGTAAAACGTGGTGAAC
>JALQWE010000633.1 GCA_023258825.1 Planctomycetaceae bacterium
GTTCCGCTGACGCCGAACCGCCCCCCAAACTCACCCGCCCGCCCAATGCTGTGGCGAACGGCAAAAACCCAATCCTAACGAATCGGTGCTGGCGGTGTTAGCCAACCGCCGCCGTCAACCGCGATTTCCGCCGCTTCAATCGCCACAGGGAACATTTCCAGTCGCTGGACTCGGCTTCAAAGGTGCCAGGCATCTTTCTCCCATTGACGACGTCAACCCCCTGCCAATCTGGTGCATGGCCCCTGCTAATCGCTCGGTCGCTCGGTTCGAATCGTTTGGTGCCTGGTACCCGAAACACCCGCCAACCGGCTTTCCTCGTCCCGGGGGCGCATGGCACTTGATGACTTCAACACAGCCCCCCTCAAAGACCTGGCCAGCCGGCAGGTTTCACCACCGCGACGTTCCGCGAACAGAAATGGGCACATGCCCCCGTTTCCGCCGTCACAATCGGCACAATCATAACCAACCGCACACAAGCAACCCAAACACCCCACATTCTCCATTTACTTATTGCGAAGATACGGGGGGTAGGGATTAAAACAACAGGATGCACAACGAATACAAATGTTGCGACACGAGTGATTTTTTTCCGGGTGAATCCGATCAGGTGGCATCACTATGAATCTCAAAAGCCTGTTTTTTTACATGTCGATTGCGATTTTTTCTCTGTCAAATCCCATGTTGACAAATCGCAACACCCTGTACGCCGATGTGTTGTTTTTTGGCAACAACGCCAACACGTTCGCCATCGACTTCGTCGAAATCGCTGACCCTGGGAACGCCGCTGACTCGGTGGGCTTTCCCAACCCAGCCGGTGCCGTGGGATACCGCTATGGCATCGGCAAATATGAAGTCAGCGAAAGCATGATCAGTAGCTACAACGCTGAATACGGCACCCCAAATGGTCAAACCATCACGACCGATAATCGCGGTCCCAACAAGCCCGCAACCCTCGTTTCCTGGAGCGATGCAGCTCGGTTTGTGAACTGGCTCAATACCAGCACCGGTGGCTTCGCGGCTTACACGTTTGATTCCAATGGCGATGTGGCCCTTTGGACAGCCTCGGACATCAATGACTACAACAGCACAAACCCCGTTCGAAGTCGACGTGCCAGATTTGTACTGCCCTCCGTCGACGAATGGCACAAGGCTGCCTATTACGATCCCACCACAGACTCATGGTATTCCTACCCCAATGGCAGCAATTCGCCGCCAACCGCTGTGGCCTCCGGAACCACGCCCGGCACGGAAGTCTTCAACCAGACCTCCCCGGGTTCGGTTCCCGCCGACATCACTCTGGCCGGCGGTCCCAACCCCAACGGGCTCGTGGCTATGGGGGGCAACGTCACCGAATGGGGCGAACCGATTTCTTTCCACCTGTTCCCCGGCAGTGGAGCTGTCCAGCGCGGCGCAAACTGGCTGGATGACGCGACCGCAATGCTCTCGACAGCATTCGATGAAACATCCACCACCTCAGATGTCAACTTTGCCGTCGGTTTTCGAGTCGTCATGCTGATTTCGGCTGTTCCTGAACCCCAACTCGCAGCCTTCGTAGCTGTCATTTCCATCGGTGCCGCATGGCTCCTGCGACGCGTTCAAGCACAACGTCGCCGCGCACTCAGCACCAGCCAGTCCCTGTAATCAGGCCCGCCCGGCAAGCCCGTCGGAGAACTTCCCGGCGGGACATGCCACCCCGCGGTCGATTTCCTTCGCCGTGCGACACACAACACAACCGCAAAAGTCACGCGTTGCGTGTGAGAGGATCAAGGGCTGTTCCGCACGCACGGAATCCGCACGGAGGCCCTCGCATCCCCGGCAGAAAAACTCCACATCGCCAGGGGCAGGGCAGACGCCATCCTGAAAAAGACGTAATGCCCGCAACGCGGCAGAAGCCAAAAACCTGTCACTCCATCCTTCCACTTTTCGGTTCTCACACACCGCCCAGACAATGCCCGCGCGGCAAACAACCCGCATCCGGTTCGCAATTTCCGAAAATCGTGGTCACCTCAGACTCCCCACAGCCACCAGAACCTGCTGAGATTCACAGCACCGCAGCGTTGTTGTTGGCGACTGCATCGCATCCCGGTGAAAAGGGCAGTCCTATGGCTGATCAGGAATTCCTCCGCAGGGCAATCGTCCAAATCCTGCAAAACTCTTCCGTGCAGACAGCAGACATTGAGGAAGGCTCGCGCGATCAGGTCGGCTGCCGCCTCTGGTACCGCGCCACAACCGCTGCCCCCTCCTCACCGTCGGACACACACACCGCAGATTTTTCAGAAGGTCGCTACCTGATCGCGTCGCTGACCAAATCCGTTGTTTCCCTCCTTGCCGTACAACTCGCCGCCGAAGGCCTGTACTACCTGAACGAACCCATCAGAAATTTTCTGCCTGCCTTTCGTCGCGGACCGCTGCGAACCATCACGCTCCGCCACCTCTTAACTCACACCTCCGGCTTGCCCGATATGCTGCCGGACAACGAGGCACTGCGCCAGCGACATGCCACCATTTCAGATTTCGCCCAGGCCACCGCAGCAATCGATCCCGCTTTTCAACCCGGTCACGCTGTCAGTTATTGCAGCATGGGCTTCGCGGTGCTGGCCTGTGTCATCGAACAGGTGACCACCGTCCCCGTCGCCGACTTACTCAGCCAACGTCTGCTGCAACCTCTGAAAATGCATCAGTCATGGCTCGGACTTCCAAATGATCAGGCGGACGAACTTCTGCCCACCACTGTCCCCAGCAT
>JALQWE010000634.1 GCA_023258825.1 Planctomycetaceae bacterium
CAACGCTGCAGAACGGCGCCAGTGCAATGCTTGCACCACCGCTACCACTCCAAAACAACAGACTCGTTTCCCGCTCGAGTCGAATACGCCTGCTGCAATTCCTTAGCCGTGGAGTACGAAAACAGCCGAATGCTTCCATCCGCTGATGCGAAATGAGTTCCAGCTCCGTGCCAGCTCCACCAATGCCGTGCGTCCGCAAAGACCCCTGTGGCTCGCTGGATCCCGCCACCTTCGGACTCACGTGGAGCGACACCGGGATTCAGTACGTCAGGACCACCGTTGGGGCATGAATTGACCACTCCGGCACCGCCCCATTTTCCAGTGCCTGGAACCACTCCTCGTTCGCCGAAAAGCCACGTGTTCGAGCTGCCATCGGTGATTTGGCCGAAGCTAACTGAACTATTGCCAAAAAGGACACCATCATTGACTCCACGGCCCTTCTCGGTCCTTGCGACAGAAGCGCATTCCGTTGGGTCTTTCACTCCCGAAAACCAATTCACTCCGGACACGCCAAGGTAATTGGTCGTCCCCCAGGGGCCTTCGGTGTATGAGTTCGCGTCCGTTGTCGCAGGTAAACCGGGGCCCCATGTTGTCTGCCCTGCGTTTGGATCGGACGGACACATAAACGCAGCAATCGGGTGTTTCGTCAGATGTCGATGATAAATCTGAGCGTCGAGATTGAAGTCAAATTCGGAATACAAATCTGCACGATCGAGGTATGACATCAACGCGATCGTCCAGCCGACCGATTTGGTATTCGGGTTTGAGCCCCGAAGTGGATGAACCTGCATCCCAGGTGGAAACACGCCAAAGGTCGATTCATATTGGTGAATCGCCAAACATAACTGATGAAGGTTGTTCCTGCACTGGACCATGCGAGCAGATTCGCGCGCGGACTGAACTGCTGGGAGTATCAATGCGAAAAGAATGGAAATGATGGCCGACACAACCAGTAGCTCAACAATCGTGAATCCGCGGCAAAGTGAATTCAAAAGGAAATCAGAACGCTTCATCGTCTTGTCCCTTTGCTGGATGTTGCGGAAACACAATCACCGGCGTGCTCCACGCTTCGCCTGAGACCCCGGACGACTCAGTGCAGCGAATCACGACATTCGTCTTTGTGATCTCTTTCAGTACCAGTTTTCGCAACATCACTAATCAATCGACTTATCGGATGCCAAACGATCGCGCAGACGCGGATCAGCTTGCCGTCAGGCACATATCCGCTGAATGGTCTGTGGCTGGCGGTCTCTGAGATCGGTTCTTCGCTTAAATTCCCTTGTGCTGCCGCCATTTGATGAACACGGCAGCGCCGAGCAGCACCAGGGCCAGAGCTCCTGCCCAGAGTGTTGCATAACCCAAACGACCAGCATTCGGAGGTGGAGCAAATTTTGCTCCCGCCTTGTCGTTGATCTGCTTCACTTTCGACGCATATCTGCTGACCTCGTCTACGTCGTAGATCCTGTAGTCCTTCGGCACGTCCAGCGTGAACAGTGAGACATCCACTGGTTGATTGACGTGTACGTCCTGATCGTTCATTTTCAGACAAAATCCAGCACTGAAATTCCCCGAATCGTTGACGCGGCTTTCCGAGACGATCTCTGTCGCCACGCAGAACGACTGCTCCGGCTCACCTAATCGAACCCACTTCTTAACGGTCATTCTTCCCAGGACGGCTTCCTTTTCCCGATCGATCCGCTCAACCTGCACAGGCAGATACATGGCCTCCGGATTGAAGGTGACGACCAGATCATGCGTATCGTCCTGCGGGAAGATCACCACATTTTCGTTCCCCGCCCCGGCCAATCTCGCCTGGCTGAACGATGCTTCCCAGACAGCCTCGTCCAGAATTTTATCCCAACGCGCTGGTCCGTCAGTCCTGAGCCAACCGGAATACGGAAAGGTGACTGGCGTTGTCCATGGGATAAAGAATCCCTGATTGCCATCTTTCAGTGTAACCAACTTGCGAGTTGGCTCCATGAGCTGACTGCGGACGTTGTTAAATGCACTGCTGTAAGAGTACAGTTCATTGGATGGCGGATAGCCCGGCGGTGGAGAACCCTTTCGAAGTTCATCCCGATCGTCCCGGGCCATTGTCCCGCTAACGACCAGACGATTCAGGGAAACACCACCACTGGGGTCCGTCAACTCAAAACGTAAATCCAGAGAGCTGATGCGAGAGAGATTTGAATAGGCTGCGGAACGCAGCACATCCCTCCACACGCCGTCATCACCCTGGGCCTGAACATGACCGCCGAAGCAGTGCAGCGAAGCGAGACCAGCAGCGAGACATACACATCGAACGAAGTCAAACATTCCGCAGCTCCTGCCGCAACGAAAACCTACCAACGCGGTGATGGACGCCAAAAATTCTCCAAAACCATGAACACAAATCGTTAAGGTCCCGGAACCGCAGCACACTCTCCACTGATACACCCAGTCGCAGGCACGCCACCACCGCACCCCCAGCCATTTGAACTGAAGCTACAATCCCCGGTAAAGGTGATAGGCACGAGCTGCCCACAATGACTCGCCGACGGAGTGTAGGCGACCACCTCATTACCCGAGCACCCCACTGCCTGCCGATCCATCACAAGAACACAGCAGTACCCTGAGACCAGCGGATTACCAGCACCCCATGTCTCGCAGGCCACTGGGTTTCCTGCACAAAGCTCCGCACCAACCTCAATGCCCCAGACAATACCTGTGACAGGGACGAAGTTTGT
>JALQWE010000635.1 GCA_023258825.1 Planctomycetaceae bacterium
TGCAGGGATTCCGCGACGATCCAGCCGTAGAAGACCCACGCAGTAAACAGCAGAATCAGGGTAGCGGACAAATACAGCATGGGTGGAGAACGGGGCTCAGGGTACGGCATCCCGCCGATTGGAATGAAGAGTTTCCCCGGCTTCCTGCGAGTACTCCCCCAATACAGGTCGCCTTCGGCAGAATCACGAGCTCAGTCAGCAGCGGAATTCGCCCGTTCCCCGATTTTCATGCGAAAAATCGACCGTATTCCATGCGTTCTGCGAAACGTGCAGAGTTGTCAGACACGGTAGAGTCATCAATCAAGGGGTCTGGGCCCGGCAACAACGCCATGCGATCCGCAGACCAGCAGGCGCCTGCAATGGACCAACAATTCCCAGCCCCGCAAGCGTCACGTTTCGCTCCGACAAAACGAACGCCCCGGATTTTCCTCGCGCGTGCAGAGTCTCAACTCGTCTCCGAAATCAAGCAAAAATGACTCCGATTTTTCATGTAGCCCTCGATTCTCCAGCTCTGCCTCCACCTTGTCTTATGCTGTCCTGATCATGTGAATCCGGAAGGCTTCACGGTGACGTACGTCCACAGAAAAGAACGACAGCCTTGCGTCGCTCTGGAAACTGCAGAGAATGCCGGCAAACGAACCTCTTTCACCGCCCAAACAGCAGCATGATCTCCGGGACGCAACCACATGTTTAACTGGGAACCTCAGCCAGCGGGAGCGGCGTGGATTGCTTCACAAGTACAGCGGATGCAGGCATTGCATCCTGCCTTGCCGTCCTTTCAGAAGAGGCTGGCCGCTGAAACCGGCACCCGCCTGACAGACTGGGTGGATCACCTCGTCATCGCCGACATCACGGGCATCCAGCAGGCCGGATATATCGGCCATGCGGATGGCTGGTACACGCATCCTGGCGCACTGTTGCCCCCCGTCAAAAGTGCCGCGCGGGAGCAATTGTTGCTGCGGGTGGATTCCGTCAGTGACTTTGCCGTCACGAATTCTCATCGGTATTCACTGCAACTCACAGGAACCACAGGGGATCCACTGCGGATCGCACTGATACAGGATCCGCGCGCCCGCGCAGACTTTGGCGTGATCGAGCATCGCGGCTGCAACATCCGTCAGCCCGCCCCCGCCCTGAATGATCAGCAACTGGGCCAGCTGCAACGTGTCCGGGAACACCTTCGACTGCGCCAACGCGACTTTGTCAATGATCAGCAGGCCTTCACCTGCACACGCCAGTTGCTGACAGACGCGATAGCGACCGTGGGCCGGGACACCGCGTGCGATCTGTTCTTCGAAGCCGAACGAGCGTACTGGCAGGGTCGAAATACGGCAGCTCGGATTCAGTATATGCGTCAATCAGCGCTCGGACTGGGATGGGGCAATCACGATCATCACACCTATCGCAGCAGTCGCGTATGTTTCAGTCGCCTGATTGAACTGTTTGAGCTGCTGGGCTTTGAATGTCGGGAACAGTTTTCACCCGGACATGGTGCCGGCTGGGGCGCGCAGGTGCTGGAACATCCGGTCTGCGGAACAGTCATTTTCGCAGACGTTGACCTGACACCTGAGGAACTGGCTGGCGACTTCGCACATCAGCCACTCGAACCATCCTCGCGTCTCGGCACCATCGGCCTCTGGTGCGGTCTGCACGGTGAAGCGTTGTTTGCAGCCGGCATGCACCATCTGGAATGTCAGTTTGACTTCGCCGAAGCGCGATCCCAGCTGTCCAGCCTCGGTATCGACAGCATGCGACCATTCACGGACTTCGCCTTCCTGAAACAGTGCTTCACAGCTGGAGAACGCTGGAGCGTTCGTCCGGAACGCGTGGAAGAACTTCTGAAAGGCGCATGGATCACTCAGGAACAGGCCGACACCTTTCTGCGCGACGGGGCCCTCGGATCACACCTTGAAATCCTTGAACGCAATGATGGTTATCGAGGCTTCAACCAGTCGGGAATCAGTGAGATTATTCACCGCACGGATCCCCGCTTTCCGCATAGCCAGCAGGCCGTGTCCACTCCGACAGCTCATCAACCCTGAGCCCCCCGGCATTCCGAATCATTCCCGTCACCCTGATCTCTGAATATGAAAACCCACCGTATGCTGCGTCTGATTCAATTGACTGATCTGCATGTGTTCGAAACCCCGGGCACACTACTGCGCGGGATTGATACCTGGGACTTTCTGAAGCGGGTGGTGCAGCATGTCACGGAGCATGAGGCCGCACCGGATGCCATGATCATCACGGGGGACCACACACATGACGAACGGCCGCAAAGTTATCAGGCCATTCGTGGACTCCTTGCACCGTGGCAGGATCGCTTGTGGCAGGTGCCCGGAAACCATGATGATCGGCACATCCTGCGAACCGTATTCTCCGACCGAATTTCGGGAGAAACCGAGGCCCCGATTCAGTTTGCCTTCGAAGCCGCCGGCTGGCTATGCCTCGGGCTGGACACACATCTGCCCGGCGCTGTCGCGGGGCGAATCTGCCCGGAACGATTGCTGTGGGCGCGACGGATTGCAGAACGCAGCTCGGCAGCCCGCATCGCCCTGTTCTGCCATCATCCCCCCGTGACTCTTGGCAGCCCGTGGATGGATGCCATCGGCCTGGAAGGGCGCGAACTGATTCAGAACTGGTGCCTCGCGGATTCACGTGTGCAACTGATCTGCTGCGGGCATGTGCATCATGAGTCCATAACGCGACTGGGAAATGCG
>JALQWE010000636.1 GCA_023258825.1 Planctomycetaceae bacterium
GGACGGCACCGGACAGGCTGTGCTGGACCTGCAGCAACTGTACCCCACGGTGCACCTGCTGCACCGGCCAGCCAAACTGGGACTGGGATCCGCCACGCTGGCCGGTCTGCGCTACGCCATCGAACACAACTTCGACTGTGTCGTGAATCTGGACGCGGACTTCAGCCATCCTCCGGCAAGCATCCCCCAACTGCTGCAGGCGATCCAGACCTGCGATGTCGCCATCGCCTCACGCTACGTCCCCGAAGGCGGCGTGCGAGGCTGGTCGCTCAGACGAAAACTCATGAGCTGGTCCATCAATTTCTGGGCCCGCCTGATGCTGGGACTGCGCACCCGGGACAACAGTGGCAGCTTTCGCTGCTACCGTGTTTCACTCCTGCAACGCGTGGACTGGACCCGCATCCGCGCAACCGGTTATGCCATCCAGGAGGAAATTCTGTTTCGCTGCCGGCAAGTGGGTGGGAAGATGCAGGAAATCCCCTTCTTTTTTGAGGATCGCAGGTATGGAACGACTAAAATCAACCTGCGCGAATGCTGGACCGCGGTCTGGGTGATTTTCCGTCTCGGACTGGAAAGAATCTCCGCGCCCCAGACGTCCGCGACCTCATCCCGTCACCACAATCTCTAAGTCGTCGGCAGCGGACAATCCCGCGCCAGTCTGTTTGAACTGACCGCCATTCCTGACAGAAAACCATGGCTGCTGCATTTGTCATCGGCATCGATCTGGGCACCACCAACAGCGTGCTGGCTTACGCTGCTCTGCATGAGGAACGCGCGAACGTCACCGTTCTGCCCATTCCCCAACTGACAGCCCCGCAGACCATCGAAGCCCGTCCGGTCCTGCCTTCCTTCCTCTATCTGGCCACAGACACCGAAGCCACAGCCGGCGTCTTTCGGATGCCGTGGAACAACGAGGCCACGATTGCCACCGGAACCCTCGCGCGCTCACTGTCCGCAGAAGCCCCGGATCGGACCGTCGCCGCGGCCAAATCCTGGCTTTGCCACAGCCGCGTGGACCGCCGACAGCCGATCCTTCCCTGGCAGGCTCCGGACTCCGTACCGAAGATTTCCCCGGTACTGGTCGCCCGGCGATATCTGGAACATCTGATCGCCGCATGGCACCAGGCCTTTCCTGACCATGCCTTCGCCGAGCAGTCGGTGGTGCTCACCGTTCCGGCCTCCTTCGATGCGGCCGCCCGCGAACTGACTCGCGAAGCCGCACTGGCCGCCGGATTTCCGGACTCATTCCGGCTTCTGGAAGAACCGCAGGCAGCGACCTACGCCTGGCTGGACACGGTCGGTGATCGCTGGCGTCAACTTCTCAAAGTCGGCGACCGCATGCTGATCTGCGATATCGGCGGCGGCACAACAGACCTGACCCTGGTGGAAGTTGCCGAGGAACAGGGTGAGCTGGTCCTGAACCGCGCAGCGACCGGCAATCATCTGCTCGTCGGCGGTGATAACATGGACCTCGCTCTGGCCCACCACGTGGCCGGACTTTTCAGCGACAAAGGCGTTACCCTCGATCCCTGGCAGTCCGTCTCGCTGTGGCATCAGTGCCGCCACGCCAAGGAAACCCTGTTGTCCGGTGCAGGCCCGGAAACGCACACGATCTCAATCCCCGGACGCGGCAGTCGCCTCATCGGAGGCCTGGTCTCCGTCACCGTCGATCGCCATCAGGCCACAGAATTGCTGCTGCAGGGCTTCTTCCCCGACGTGCCCATCACTGATCGTCCTCGCCGCACATCCGGCTCCGGATTTCGGGAACTGGGACTGCCATGGGAAACCGACACCGCCATCACCCGTCACCTGGCATCATTCCTGCAGCAGTCTTCCGGCCTGACCGCACCACGCTGTGTCCTCTTCAACGGCGGTGTTTTCCGTGGAGCGGCCTTGCGGAATCGACTTCTCAGCCAGCTGCAGCTCTGGTTCCCCCAACAACCACCTCTGCCTGTTGAAGGGGACGAGGACCTGGATTTTTCCGTGGCCCGTGGCGCCTGTTTTTATGGCTGGTCCCGCGAACACGGCGGCGTCCGCATTCGCGGTGGAGCCCCCCGGTCGTACTACGTCGGCATCGAAACCGCCGGACTGGCCGTGCCCGGAGCCGGTCGTCCGCTCAAAGCACTGTGCGTCGTCCCGCAGGGTATGGAAGAAGGCACCGAAGCCGAAGTGCCCTCCGGAGACATCGGCCTTGTCGTTGGTGAACCCGCACGCTTCCGCTTCTTTAGTTCGTCCACCAGAAAAGCGGACCACCCCGGCACCGAAGTGCAGCGCTGGTCGGCCGAGGAACTGCAGGAAACGGACTCCCTGGAAACCACCTTGCCAGCAGACACCGACTCCGAAGACGGCTGGGTCCCCGTTCACTTTTTCTCACGCATCACCGAACTGGGAGTTCTGGAACTGTGGTGTGTCCAGGAAACCACCGGCAAACGCTGGAAACTGGAATTCGGCATCCGCGACCCCGCCAGCTGATGGAACTAATGAGTCGAATAAGACTGATGAGACAGATGACACTTATGGGCCCCATCAGTCTTATCCGTCCCCTCGGTCCCATCCGTCCCATCAAGTTCCCCACCAACCCCATCATTCACCAGCAGCCAGCGTCTTCAGCACAAACATCAATGCGGCCCTTGTGTCTTCCGCGTTGGTGTCGTGACCACCTTCCGGTCTGTGAATCGCCAGCACAGGAGTCCCCTGCTGCTTCAGGGCCT
>JALQWE010000637.1 GCA_023258825.1 Planctomycetaceae bacterium
TGAGCGTTACGGGAATCCGGCCGATGTGGGTTCCGGTGGTCTGACCGCAGCGCCGGCAAAAGCGCGTCAGAAGACGATGTTTGATGATGAGGATCAGGACAGCGGGGCCGCGGCTTCGCAACAGATTACATTGGCAACGCGGACAGTGCGTCAGGTGCTGGTTCTGAGTGAACGGCTGCGTGCTGGCCTCGAGGCCGATAACCTGTGGGCTCTGTATCGTGATGTGGAAGAGCCGCTGATTCATGTGCTGACGGAAATGGAGCACACGGGTATTCGGGTGGATGTGACCGAGCTGCAGCGGCAGAGTGTGGCGGCCGGGACGATCATTGATCGATTGACGGATGAGATTTTTCAGACCGCGGGGAAGACCTTTAATATTGATTCTCCGAAGCAGCTGGCCGGGGTGCTGTTTACGGACCTGCAGCTGCCAGTCATCAGGAAAACTCAGACTGGAGCCAGCACCGATCAGGAAGTTCTGGAGGAACTGGCTGCGTTGCATCCGCTGCCACGATTGATTCTGGAGCGGCGGCACCTGATCAAGCTTCGTGGAACTTACCTGGAGGCTTTACCGGCAATGGTTTGCGGGGAGACGGGACGGATTCACGCGTCGTTTCATCAGACGGTGGCGGCAACGGGACGATTAAGTTCCAGTGATCCGAACCTTCAGAACATTCCCATTCGAACGGCGGAGGGCCGACGAGTGCGAGCCGCATTTCATCCGGGAGAGCCCGGATGGGCTCTGGTCTGTGCGGATTATTCGCAGATCGAGTTGCGAGTGCTGGCCCATTTCAGTGGGGATGCCGCGTTGTGTGAGGCATTTCAGTCCGGGCAGGACATTCACGCGACGGTAGCGGCGGAGGTGTTTGGTGTGCCGCTGGAGCAGGTGGATTCGGATCAGCGTCGGATTGCCAAGGCTGTGAATTTCGGCGTGATTTATGGTCAGACACCGTGGGGGCTGGCGGCGGCGCTGGGAATTGACAAGGGGGCAGCAGCGATCTTCATAGATCGTTACTTCCAGAAGTATTCGGGTGTGGCGGCGTTCTGCGAACAGGTGTTGAAGGACACTGTACGGACGGGCTTTGCGCGGACGATTCTGAATCGTCGTCGGGAGATTTCCGGAATTCGCCGAACCACGGGAATCAACCGCAACATGCCTGAGCGGACTGCGATCAACACGGTCCTGCAGGGTACAGCAGCCGACTTAATCAAGAAGGCAATGCTGGACGTGCATGCCATGCTGAAATCATCAGGTTTGCGTGCCCGCCTGCTGTTGCAGATCCATGACGAACTGGTGCTGGAGAGCCCTGTGGAAGAAACCAGCCTGCTGATCCCTCTTCTGAGGAACGCAATGCAGCAGGCGATGACGCTGAATGTGCCACTGGAAGTTGACATCAGCACCGGCGCGGATTGGCTGAATCAGCACGAAGCCGAGGTGGACAAGGTGTGAGGGAGAAGGCACTTTGACGGGGCTTCGATGGCCAGCTGCCCACTGGCGGATCACCCGCGGGCAACTTGCCTGCCGATGGCGGTCATCACATCCACGCTCTGGGCAATCCGCTGATCCCAGGTTTGCAGGTAGTGCTGATACGCGGGGTGTTCTGCGGCGTGGCTGACCAGCAGTTCGCGGGCGTTGTCAACGAGGGCCTGTTCGTCCTGCAGGGTGAGTCGTCCGAGGAGCACCTGAGTTCTGAGAAACACGAAGTAGGTGTCTAGAACGTCGCAGCGGCAGTAGTCATTGATCAGGTCGGCACGTCCCTGGTCGTACAGTTCCTGAACCTGTGACCCGTCAATTCCGGATTTTCCGGGTTTGTGAAGCAGGTTTGCCAGCATGTTCAGCCCGCCGCTCATCCGAAACGCGCCGAAGTTGGACAGGAGATCCTGCAGATCGAGGTGTGCGTCCTGGTTGTAGCGATTGCGGCATTGTTCGAAGGAACGGGAATCGACATTGAACCAGGCGGGCAGGCTGATTCCAAAGCGAAAGGCGCAGACTTCCATGACGGGCAGGTCGTAGCCGCGTCCATTGAAGGTGACAAAGGTGGGGCGTTCGTAATGGTTCCAGCCCTGCCAGAATCGGCGGACAATTTCCTGAGGGCGGAATTCGGGGGAATCCAGAACGAGGATGTCGATCAGCCGGAAGTCCTCAGCAACTTTGGCCACGGCCACTGACACTGGCAGGACAAACGTCAGCGGCAGAACATCTCGTCCGGTTTCTTCCAGCAGCGTGCGGCGGTATTTCTGGACTGCTTCACGAGGAGTCAGTTGTTCGTCGGGGAACCGGACGCGTCGAATCAGGTCGCCATCGCCCACAGTTTCAATATCAAAAATCAGATATCGGATATCGCTCATGAGTATTGCGGGACCTGTTGAGGACTACGGAAAGCCATCCGAGGATTGCACAGGCATGGTGGCAATGGTTGAACGGCTGGGGGATGCGAGAACCTGAGATATCGGAATGAATGGGCCGTAAGATTTGAACGGGACAAACTGGAACAAGGCTGACCCTGTCAGAAATTCCGCTCTGCGGATATTCTGCCCAATCGTGCTCGCATTTCCCTGCTGCAGGCGTTTCAATTCGCAGAACGGTGCGAAATTTTCAGAAACTGTTCCGAGTTCCTGCCATGTCCGATGCTGAATCTCAGAATCCCGAGCGTTCGATTGTGCCACCAACTGCGTTGGAAGAGCAGGCGATTCGGGGTCT
>JALQWE010000638.1 GCA_023258825.1 Planctomycetaceae bacterium
GTCATCATCCAGGATGCGGATCTGGAATACGATCCCGCCGAATACCCGCGTCTGCTGCAGCCGATCATCGAAGACAAAGCCGATGTCGTATTTGGCAGCCGTTTTCTGGGTGACCAGGCGCATCGAGTTCTGTACTACTGGCACTATCTTGGAAATCGATTTCTGACCACACTGTCGAATTGCTTTACCAATCTGAATCTCACAGATATGGAAACCTGCTACAAAGTGTTTCGCCGCAGTGTGATTGATGACATCTGGCCAAAGCTCGAGCAGAAACGGTTCGGATTTGAACCGGAAATCACAGCTCGCGTGGCCCGCAGAAAACTCCGTGTGTACGAGACATCCGTCAGTTATTCCGGACGAACCTACGCGGAAGGCAAAAAGATTGGCTGGAAAGATGGTTTTCAGGCATTGTGGTGCATTGTGCGTTTCGGGTTGATGGATTAGTCGCCGGTTGGTTGACAACGGGGGCGCGGCTCCTGCTAAGCCGCCAACCAGAACGACACGGCGCGACAGGGACGGCGAACCGACGAACACGTGCAGACGACTTTCACCAACATTCCAGCCGCAGGGTGTCACCGCATCTGCGGAGATCATCAGGGTCTGAATCAGTTACCTGTTCCGGGGAACTCTGCCATGAGCCAAAACTCTGCCTCAGCGGCTTCCAACGCACCTGCCACACCCGCAGCAGCTCAGACGCCCCGAAGAAAACGTCGCCCCCGACGTCGCTTCCCCATCTGGTTGGTGGCCATCGTGGTCCTTGTTGGTTGTCTGTGGGGCATTCCGTGGTGGAACGAGCGACCGTTGCGTCAGGCCGAAGCGCTGCTGAAGAATGGCCAACCGGATCAGGCGCTGCAGGTCGTGGACGAATACCTCAAACTGGATTCGGGCAACAGTCGCGCGGTAGCTTTAAAAGCACGGGCGCTGGTGGATGTTGGACAGGCGGCCGAAGCACTGCGGTTGATTGAACGCGTCGGGGCGGCCAGTACCGAGGAGATGCGGGCCTATACGCAGGCGTCGTTGATTTTGCAAAAATGGAGTCAGGCGCTGCCTGTGCTTGAGTTTCTCAATCAACAGGTGCCTCGGGATGCGGATCTGCTGCATGAACTGAGTGCCTGTCGGGCGAAACTGGGACTGTACGATAAGGCCGTCGCTGCCGCGGAGGAATTTGCCGCACTTGACGGGCATGCCGCTCGGGGCCAGATGCTGATCGGGATGCTGGAACGTGATCGCGGCAACAATCAGAAATGTTGCGAGGCGTGGCAGCGGGTACTGCAGCTGAGTCCGGACGGCGAGGGCCTGCAGGTTCCACCAGACGAATTCTTTCTGGAATACGGCAAGGCGCTGATGCTGACCGGGGAAACCACCGCCGCGGCGCCGTTGCTGCAGAAAAGTCTGACCATTAAGCCACAAGCCGACGCTTATGGATTTTTGGGCAAAGCCTGCAGCCAGCAGGGAAAACGCGCGGAAGCTGAACAGGCGTGGATCAAGGCACTGGAACTGGATACAAACACGCGACTGGCTCGCGAGGGACTGGCGGAACTGGCAATGCAGCAACGCGATTTTGCGCGGGCTGCAGAGTGGCTAAAGCCGCTGGAGGAGCGAGCCGACCTGAAAAGTTCGACCGGCTTCCTGTTGCAACGCATCTGCACGCTGAACAACGAAACGGACAAAGCAGCCTACTGGAAGGAGCGAACTGAGCAATTGCGGCGGCAGGAAGAGGTGCGTGTGAATATGGAACAGGTGATCTTCAACAGCCCTGATTCGCTGTGGGCCCGCGTGTTTCAGGCCTATCACCTGGCGGAGCAGAAGAATCCCGAGCAGGCGAAAACGATGCTGTATCCGTACGTCCGGGAAGATGCTCATCCGTTCGTGCTGGCCCTGTGGATGGCCCTGCAAAGGAACTCAGAACTTCCCGGACTGGATCAGGTGCCACTGGAATCCTTCTGAATCAAGCCGCGTGTTTTTGCATCTGCACCTCGGCCGCGGCGCGGCGACAGGTCGTCTCCATCCGGAATTCCCGTCTCCCCGTTTTGGGGGACGTGTTTTCGGGAGGGCGAGGTTGCACCCGAGCCGCAGCGCTTGAGATTTGGGGTTTGTTTTTGAACCACAGATGGACACAGATCAACACAGATGTAGGATGCTGTTTGTGAGCCACGAGGCGCTAGCCGTGGGTTCAAGCGCAAGCTACGGATGGACATGGATCAACACGGATGGACGGGGATGTTTTTGATCCACGAAACACACGAAAGACACGAAATCAAGATGTGTTTTTGGGGAGGGCGAGGTTGCACCCGAGCCGCAAATACGGGGCTTGCGGCCTGTCCTGAGCCGCGTCTATCAACAACGGCGAGCGGTGTGGCGTGAGCCCACCGAGACGAAAACGTTGAGGTGAACATCAACAATCGCAAATGTCTCGGAGGGCTGACACCCCCCGCTCGCCGGTGTGCTGGAGAATACTGGAGTCACGTTGCGTATGTCCGAGGCTTGTGCATGGCATTGCTTCGCAATTCAGTCGCAACCGGGCGATTTTTTTGATGGGCATGGAGGTTGCAACTCTGAGATGAAGGGACGATGCTGACACTCCGAGCACGAGCACGAGCACGAGCACGAGCACGAGCACGAGCACGAGCACGAGCACGAGGTGCGGGTGCGGGTGCGGGTGAGGATCATGAGGGAGATCCGGGGGCTGTCC
>JALQWE010000639.1 GCA_023258825.1 Planctomycetaceae bacterium
GCATGGTCCTGCGTGAAAAGCAAGCGGTTCCTCGCGGGACCTGCCAAGGCTCATCATCATCACGTCCGACCAGCCTATGCGGAGGGTCAGGGCAGCAGCCCGTGGCATCCGGTGGGGACGACGGCATCGCCGGATTCAAACTCGACAATACACGATTGTCACATAGTCAACATCACACTGAACAAGAGTGGTCTGAACAGCATGAAAATCAAAGCCATAGAAACGCTGGTCTGTCATGCCCGCATGCGGAACTGGATCTTTGTCAAGGTGGTCACGGATCAGGACGGTCGGAGGGGCTGGGGCGAAGCGACTCTGGAATGGCATACGCGGAGCGTCGTGGCGGCGATTGAGGATCTGTCACAGTTGTTGATTGGTCAGGACCCAACGCGGATCGAGTTTCTGTGGCAGATGATGTACCGACAGCATTTCTGGCATGGCAATGGAATTGTGCGAGCCACGGCAATTGCCGGGATTGATCTTGCCTTGTGGGACATTCTGGGCAAGGTCGCAGGGATGCCCTGCTCAAAGCTGTGGGGTGGACCGGTGCGAGATCATGTGCGCACGTACTGTCATCTGGGCGGTGGCCGCATGGAGGACTTTTACGAAACGGCTGCGGACGATGCGCAGCGCTTTGCGGACCTGGCACGACAGGCCGTGGCTGATGGATTTACGGCTTTCAAGTCCATGGCGGTGCCGCCCACATTGCCACTGGAAGGTCTGAAACCGATTCGTACGGCAGTGCAGGCCGTGGCAGCCATGCGCGAGGCGGTAGGGGAGTCGATCGATATCATGGTGGATTGCCATGCACGGCCGTCGCCGGCGATGGGGCTGCAGTTCGCCAGGGCGCTGGAGCCGTATGGTCTGTATTTTCTGGAAGAACCCTGCTGGCCGGAGAGTGTGGAGGGTCTGGCCGCAATCGCTGCCGCCGTCACAACTCCGATCGCAACGGGCGAACGGGTGACCAGTCTTGCGGCATTTCGGGACCTGTTTGCCGCACGAGCCTGTGCTGTCTGTCAGCTGGACATCACGCACTGCGGCGGCCTGAGCGAAGCGCGGCGGATTGCGGCACTGGCGGAAGCGTGGAGATTGTCGCTGGCTCCCCACAATCCTCAGGGGCCGGTCAGTACTGCAGCATCGCTGGAATTCGGCTTTTCGCAGCCGGCCTATATGATTTGCGAAACCGTGCACGAGGATGTGCCGTGGCGTCAGGATGTGGTTCAGGAAGGCTTTGTGGTGGAGAAGCAGGGGCGGATTGTACGCCCGAACACGCGGCCCGGACTGGGGATCAGCATCAACGAAGCAGAAGTGCGGAAGCATCCGTTTCAACAGGAATTGCTGCAACGCGTGTTTTACACGGACGGCAGTGTCGGGGACTGGTGATGTGACGCCAAACAGCCCAGGGAGCTTCGAAACTAGAAACTACCGGAGCGATCCGGCCGGGCTTCGGCGTCAAAGATCATCAGCGTCGGTTGTCCGCAGTGCGGACAGGGAATCTGAAAGCGGCTGGTGACTCGGGTGATTGCTCGCAGATCCGGGTTGGCCAGCAGGAGGTTTCCCAGCGAATCAAACCCGGCAGCGCGAGTGCCCTCGGGCACGAAGGCGACGCTGGGTACCTGACCATCCTCGGGCCGCCGATCCAGCACTTCAAACAGTCCGGTACGTTCGGGACTGAGGGCATCGGCGGCGCTGAGCGTGACCTGCCTTCCGTTTGGACGTGACAGCAGTCGCTGCGACTGGGCGTGGCCAAAACCGGTTGGACGCAGCGTGCCGGCCGCGTCCAGCGACAGCACGCGGCCACCCGACACCAGCACCTCCGCACCACCTGCCGGGTTGGCCGCAAGGTCCAGCACCGGTTCTGTCAGTTCTGCCAGCGGAATGACTTCGCCATCGGTCGTGAGGCGAAGCAGCCGGCTTTCGCTGGCCAGGACAAAGTCACCGACGGCATTCCTTGCAAAAGCGGACGCGGGAAAGTGCAGCGTCTGCAATGGGAATCGGCGACCTTCCGGAGTGATTTGATAGAGGTCCGCTTCGCCCGCTGTGGACGTCAGGACGTACAGGGAACCATCGGCATCGAGACTGATGCGTCGCAGATGGGGCAGGTTTTCTGCCACCAGGCTGACGGATGAGAATTCATCGAGGCGAAAGATGCAATTCGCTTTGTCGTCGGCAATGAAGACGTGACCTGCTTTGCTGACGCAGAGGTCGACCGGTGAGATGACCTTCACGGGCAGACGTTCGATCACCGGCCGGGACCGCACAACGATTGGATCATGCCGATGTGGTTGCAGTTGTCCGAGCCCAGCTTTTGCAGATGGGGGCGACGCTGCCTGCTGAGCGTGCGCGCGGGTGCCTGGGGCAGCGCACAGCACGAGTGCCAGCAACCATCCTGCCAGATTCTTCCTGAAAATTACCGATTCATTGCCCATTTTCGCAACGTATCCGAAGAACTTTGGCCCGCCCTTGAGACACTGCGATCAGCGAGTGTGTGGTGCAAGTATCCGCCGCGGTCCCTACTGCGTCAACAAATTCAACCCGAGTTCGCAGGATTTTCGGGGCCGAAAAAGGGGGCATCAGAAAAGGGAGTTCAGGCCCCAATGGTGCACAGCACCCTTCGGGCTGAGCAGAAAAAGGGGTCAGGAACCAATAATGCGCAGCACCCTCCGGGCCGGGCAGAAAAAGGGGTCGGGTACCAAT
>JALQWE010000640.1 GCA_023258825.1 Planctomycetaceae bacterium
CGCGGTGCACTGAGGCATGGCGTGGGGCGGAATACGCTTCAACCGTTCATTCTGATCCTGCAGATCTGCGATGTACCGGGCGATCCCGCGATCCACATCGTTATCAGCCAGAAGTTCGCGCGAACCATAGATCGTCGCCAGCAGGCGAATCATGCCTTCGGACCATGCGGAGAGTGGCCGGGGACGTTCCAGCTGTCGAGTGAGCGATTGTTCCAGCAAGGCCAGTTGATCATCGAAGGTTTTCTGACGCGCGGGGATCGCGTCATCTGCAGATGCGTGGCCATGTAGGCGTCCAACTCATCCAGCCAGAATGGGACGCGTGCCTGTGCCTCGGGATCGTCGAAAACCTGCTGCAACTGGTTCTGAATCCAGTCCCCGACATCCGGGTGACGCACCAGATCTGCCAGACTGGAGAAGTCGGGGGGCAGATCGTCGCGAGCCGAAGCGATGTGCTGGGTGACCGCATGCAGCAGCCGCGCCGGACGAGTCTGTTTCAGCTGGGTCCCCACGGGCCAGTGTCCGGCAACGCCGGCATCGGCCAGCGACTGCAGCAGGGTGGGAACCATTTCATCATCTGCGACACCGATGGTGATGTCGTCGGGACGGTAGTGGCCCTGAAAGGAGGCCAGAAGTTCCGTCATGCGACGCGCCTGATCCTGAGGCGTGCCGGTGATGCAGGTCTGCTCATCCGTAATTCCGGCCGCTCGAAACTCCCAGTGTTCGGGAACGACGCAGCCATAGTCATCGAAGGCCTCGTGATCATCCGGCGACGCATGAATGAGTGCCGTCACTCGATCAGAGATCTGATCCAGCATCTGCCGGACAATACGATTGATATCGATGGTCGCCACCAGCAGGACGTCGCAGTCAGTCTGACACTCCTGCTGTTCCACGGCCACCAGTCGAGCTGTCTGGGCATCCCAGAGATCAATCTGGTCCATCTGTGTCAGGTATTCTGCCTGAATCCGCCGCAGCGCCTTCCAGCGATCCGCTTCCTGCACTTCGCCGGAACGGGACAGAGCCGTGAAGACATCGTCGAAATCCAGTCCTTCACCGGCCAGTTCGTTGTGCTGTCGCATCAGGGATTTGCAGAGCGCTAGCCAGGAATTGACCGACGCCGGATCCGGCGGGTGCGGCAAGGCTGCGCGGATCTGCTGAGGAGGCAGTGTGAACAGGGCGGTACGCCAAACCAGCAGTTGCGTCAGCTCGTCGGCCGCCGGATGCTGCTGCGGGTAAAGCAGTTCGGGGAAGCTGTGAAATGTCACGATCCGAGGCGGCCGCATGCCCGGCCATCGCTCGCCAGCCCGCTGCACAAGCGTTTCCAGCATACGGCGACCGGCTCTTCGCCCCGGAACCACCAGAATTACCTTTGACAGATCGAATTCATCCCCATGAGCGTAGCGCGTGATCAGGTAGTCACAGACGGACAGCAGGGCAGGGCGGTCCAGTCCCAGAAAGTGTCGGGAAATCGGCATGCACGACTCCATTCCCGCGCCGTCGCGCAGTTGCGGTGATGAATCCCTGCCCCTGGTGTGGCGGCGACGCAACAGTGGTCCCGGCCGTTATGAGACCAGAAGGTTGCGGGAGTATAGCACCCGGCCTTCCGGACGTCGCGTCTGTGGCCGACGGGCGGAGTCGTGGGGCATGGAGCGCCCGCCAACCGATGGCGGGTTTGCCCAGTCAGGAGTCGCCTGTGGACCGGAGTTCGAGTTTTTGAGATGCCGTGGATTGTTCGAGGGAATATTTGACAACCCCCGAGCGGCCTCTGTAAAACAGGGAATGCAGGGCAAACGGTAAGCTTTTTGCAGGTTGCAGAGCTTACCGGCACAGCATTTGAACGCAGGATGCGATCGCGGCACAGTTAAGGGCCGTTTGAGAGCGGTTGGGCAGTGGGTGAAGGGCACGTGACCAAAGCCGGGCAACAGGACTGCATCAGGACAAAAGGCGGTCTGCCTGCGGTAGATCGTTGTTTTCTGGCGGAGCCAGTCCCGTTTCCAAAGCGGCTCAGCCGGGTGACCCGGTCGGTACGTTCGCTCTCGTCCCGGACCTTGCGTTTCAAAAAGTGAGCGCAAAGGGCTCGTGACATCACTCGCTCCCGAAACTCCACTGGCAGCCAACTGGCCGCAGATTTAAGCGTCTGAACATGGCCTTCAGACGCACGGAAGATGTCCCCTCGTCAGTCCTCTGGACTGGCTGCAAATACGCGTTGGTTACGAATTACGACAGTTTTCCACGTTGAGGATGATCCATGAAACGTTTTGGTGCCGCTCTGCTGGCAACGGCCGGACTGCTGGCCGGTTCTGCTTCGGTTCAGGCGTGCTGCTGGTGGCCATTTGGCTGGGGAGGCGGCTACGGCTACTCTGCGCCGACCTACGGAACCTATTCGGCCATGTACGCTCCTGCGTTTCCAGTGTATTCCGCATCGTATGCTCCTGTTTGGGGCGACGCCTGCTGTGCACCCGTCTGCTGTGATCCCTGTGGCTGCGGCAACAACTGTGCTTCCGGCGCCTGTGCGGGTACCAACTCGTCCAACACCGGGACTCTGAAGCCTCAGATCGACAACAACTTCAGCGAACCGGCCGCGACATACGACAAGGCTCCGGCGGCAAAGCCAAAGCCATCCACTGCACCGGAACCAGAGCCCGATCCGCGGCCCCGCAATGAAGAAACCTTCAGTGCGCCGGCAAC